>CAITEF010000147.1 GCA_903891315.1 uncultured Rhodospirillales bacterium
GAGGAAATCCGTGGTCTGCGCGACGGTGGGGCCAATGGCTCGATCATCGGTCGTAACACCTTCCAACGCCCGCGCGAGGAAGCGCTGGCTCTGTTGCAGAAGATCATCGACATCTACCTGAACAAGGCTTGATGTTTTGAGCAAGGGATCGAAGGAAGACGGCTGCAGGCTCTACCTGATCACGCCGCCTGAATTCGATCCCCTCGCCTTTCGCGACGACCTCGCCGCCGCCTTGGATGCGGACGATGTCGCCGCCGTTCAGCTTCGGCTGAAAAACGCCTCCGACGACCAGTTGAAACGCGCGATCGACGTGCTGCGCCCGGTGGTGCAGTCGCGCGGTGTGGCGTTCATCATGAACGACCGTCCCGAACTCGCGGTGGCGCATGGGTGTGACGGCGCACATGTCGGCCAGGAAGACATGCCAGTGGCCCAGGCACGGCGGATTTTGAAGGATTTGACGTTGGGCGTCACCTGCCACGCCTCACGTGAATTGGCGTTCGATGCGGGCGAGGCTGGCGCGGATTACGTGGCATTTGGCGCGTTTTTCCCGACTTCCACCAAGGAGGCTGTGAGCCACGCCGAGGTGGAGATCCTGGCATGGTGGCATGAACTGATGGAATTGCCCTCGGTCGCCATTGGCGGGATCAATGCAGCGAATTGCGGGCCGCTGGTGCAGGCGGGGGCGGATTTTCTGGCGGTGGTCGGCGCGGTGTGGGGGCATAATGATGGCCCGGCGGCGGGAGTGAAGGCGATGTGTGGGGCGATCCGCCAGTCCAGCGGCCGGTAGGGGGCGTTCGCGTCAGCACACGCCGCGAAAGGTCGTTCATGGCACGGGTTGAACTTCTTGAAGACTATGGCCCAGAGGCCGCCACCCTCGTTGATCACATCAAGCGCAGGCGGCCCGGCGCGTTGCTCAAGCTCTACAAGGTTCTGCTGCACAGCCCGACCCTGGCCGAGACCTGGTTCGACCATTTGGGAGCCGTGCGCTGGAAGACGGATCTGAGCGGGCGGCTGCGGGAACTGGTGATCATTCGGATCGCCCTCCTCCACAGCGTGCACTACGTGCTCGACCAGCATGTCCCGACACTCGCCGAGGCCGACGGTGTGACGCGGGAAGAATGCGAGGCGCTGAAGAGCTGGCAAGACAGCCGGTATTTCGATGCGGCGGAACGTGCGGCGCTCGCCTATGCGGAGGCGATGACACGGACCACCGACGTGGCCGACGCCGTTTTCGCCGCGTTGAAGCCCCATTTCAGCGAGAAGCAGATCGTCGATCTGACGGTGCTGATCGCCACCTACAACATGCATATCCGGGTGGTGAACGCTTTGCGCATAGAGCCGGAAGACGCGTGAACGTCATTTCCGGCGAAACCGAGGACGCGGGATTAAATACAGTTTGGTGTGACGCCGCTGCAACCCAAAATCGTCACGCCCTATAGGGTGCGCGTCTTGCCGCCATCGGCGTCAATGATCGCACCTTGCAGATAGCGGCCACGCGGACTCAGCAGAAAGCACACGAGGCCCGCGATATCCTCTGGATCGCCGATCCGGAATGCACCGCTCTCCTTGAGCAGATGCCGCTCTGCTTCGATGGCATCAACGCCAAGATTGCGGCTGGCCCTGGCCACACGCTCGGCAAATCTTGCGGTGCGGATTGGTCCGGGATTGATGGCGTTGACCTGCACGCCGTCTGAAATCCCCTGCGCCGAGAGCGATTTTGTCAGATTGAGCAGGGCGGAATTGACCGCGCCTGTCACCACGCCGCGTGTGGAGGGGGTTCGTCCGGCAGAACCCGCAATCACCACGATGCCGCCGCCGCTGGCGCGCAGATGTGGCCAGGCGGCGCGGATCAGGCTGATATGGCCGAAGAATTTGGTGGCAAAGCCTTCCTGCCAATCGGCGTCGCTTAGCTCCAACAGGTCGCCCATTTTGGCGGTCCCCGCATTGGCGACGACGAAATCGAGCTTGCCAAATCGCGCCAGAGTGGCCGCCACGAGCCGAGACGCGGCGTCTGCCTCCCGCAGATCGGCGGGGCAGCACAAGACCTGGGCGGCGGCGTGTCGGGCGGTCTGTTGGCGCAGATCCTCGCTCTCCCGCGCCGCCAATGTGACCAGCCCGCCTTCGGCGACCAGCTCGGCCACGATGGCGGCCCCGATGCCGCGGCTGGCGCCGGTGACGATGCCGACCTTGCCGTTCAATCCAAGATTCACCTGCCGGTCCGCCTGCTATTCCGAAACCTCGATATGCGCCCGCGCGACCACATCCTTCCAGTCCACCAGCTCGGCGCGGTAGCGCGCGTCGAAATGCGCCAAACTGTTCGGCGTGGGCTCGATCCCCAATCCGGCAAACGCCTTTGCGACATCGGGGAGTGCGGTGATGCGGTTCACCTCGGCATTGAGGCGTTCGAGAATGTCATGCGGGGTGCCGCCGGTGGCGAACACGCCGAACCAGGCGCTGGCGTCGTAGTCGCCCAAAGCGGTCTCGCCGCTGGCGACGACATCGGGCAAAGCCGCCAAACGCTTCTGGCCGATGACGGCGAGAATGCGCACGCGGTCGGAATGGACGACTGATTTGAAGGCAATGCTATCGAGCAACGCGAATTGGGTCTCGCCGCTGGTCAGTGAGGTGATCGCGGCTCCGGTGCCGTTATAGGGGACGATGGAAAACTGGGTGTTGGTCCGCAGACGGAACAGCTCAGCATACATGCGGGCGGTGTTGCCGCTGGCGGGCAGGTTCAGATCACCCGGGGCGGCCCGCAGCTTTGCCAGCAACTCGGCCACACTGCGAACCCCGAGTTTGGCGCTGACCGCCAAGTAATAGGGCGAGAGGCCTAGCTGCGCGACCGGGGCGATCTGGCGTGCCGGGTCATAGGGCACCGATTTGTGCAGCGCCGGGGCCAGCGACACGGCAGCCGCGCTGAACAGCAAAGTGTGGCCGTCCGGCTGTGCGCGCGCCACGGCGGTGACGCCGATGATGCCATCCGCACCCGGCTTGTTCTCCACCAATACCGGTTGTCCCAGTGCTTCGGAGAGATGTGGTGTGACGATGCGGGCCAGTGTGTCGTTGGAGGAACCGGCGGCGAACGGCACCACCGCCACAATGGGGTGATCGGGATATGCCGCCCAAGCTCGCCTGCCGCCCAGGGCAATCCCCGCGCCCGCCAACCCCGCCAATACGACTTTTCGTCTGCCCACGACGTTCATGCGACCACCTGTTCTTTCGCGGTTTTGTTGTTGGCTCTCGTTTCAGGAGCGCCAGAAAATGTCATCGTCCGCAGCAACTGCGTCAAGGTGCCCCGGCGGTTGACGATGGGATGGCTGCCGCTCATTGTTTGACGGCAGTCAAGAACAAGAGACCTCGCGGTGAGGTCCGGGCGGGAGAATTGTCGACCATGCGAAGCCTCGGCATCAACGTCCCTGCGTCCATGCGCGGCTGATCGATGGCACCGCGTCTTCAGATGAGCCGCCAATCACTTTCTGGCATGTTGTTCATCGTCATCGGCGCGCTGGCGCTGATCTATGCCCGCCACTACACCATCGGCACCGTCACCCGGATGGGACCGGGATATTTCCCGAGCGTGCTTGCCATCGCACTCTTGCTGTTCGGCGGCATCGCGGTTGTGCAGTCGCTGTTTCAGGTGGCCCCCGCGCCGCTGCCGCGACCCAATTTGCGGCCATTGTTGGCGGTGACGTTGGGAATCATCGGCTTCGGCGTGCTGGTTGATACCAGGGGTCTGCTGTTGGCGGTGGTGATGCTGGTGGTTTGCGTCTGCCACGCCCGTCTGCGCAGCCGTCCGCTGGAGGTGGCCGCCATCGCAATATCGCTTGCCGCGATCACCGGGTTTCTGTTCACCCGCGTGCTGATCCTGCCGCTGCGGTTGATCTGAGATGCCGTTCCTCGACAATCTCGCTTTGGGCTTCTCGGTGGCGCTGACGCCCGCGAATTTCCTGTATTGCCTGGCCGGAGCCACCATCGGCACGCTGGTGGGGGTGTTGCCCGGCTTCGGCCCGGTGATCACAATTGCGATGCTGCTGCCGCTGACCTTCAAACTGCCCGCCATCGCCTCGCTGATCATGTTGGCCGGGATCTATTACGGCGCGCATCATGCGGGCTCGACCACCGCGATCATGCTCAACATGCCGGGCGAGCCGACTTCGGTGGTGATCTGTCTTGATGGCCACCCGATGGCGCGCAAGGGCCGCGCCGGGCCTGCTTTGTCGATCTCGGCGATCAGTTCATTCTTCGCGGGCTGCGTGGGTGTTGCGGTCATCGCTGGCTTTGGCCCGGTGCTGGCCGATGCGGCGTTGGCCTTCGAGACGCCAGAATACGCCTGCACCATCGTCCTGGCCCTGGTTGTGGCCGCCGCATTGTCGGGCACGTCGTTGGTGCTGACGCTCGGCATGGCGGTGCTGGGTCTGCTGCTTGGCACCATCGGGGCCGATGTGAACTCCGGCAGCAGCCGCTTCACCTTCGGCTTCATCGAGTTGTCGGACCATATCAATCTGGTCGCCGTTGCCGTCGCGCTGTTCGCGGTGTCAGAAATCGTTTCGCGGATGGACCGGGCGGAGGAACGCCATGAGGCCGTCACCGTGCGCGGATTGCTGCCGACGGCGTCGGATTTGCGGGCAAGTTGGCGTCCGATTGTGCGCGGCACCGGGCTGGGCGGATTGCTCGGAATTCTGCCCGGCACCGGGCCGCTGATCGCCTCGTTCGCCTCCTATGCGATGGAACGCCGGATGTCGCGCTCGCCGGAGCGGTTTGGCGAGGGGGCCATCGAAGGCGTGGCGGGACCGGAAGCCGCCAATAACGCCGCCGCCATCACCCATTTCATCCCGATGCTCGCCTTGGGCATCCCCTCGGGAGCGGCGATGGCGCTGATGCTGGGCGCGTTGCTGATCCAGGGCATCACGCCGGGACCGCAGGTGATGGTGGAGCATCCCGATCTGTTCTGGGGCGTGATCGCCAGCATGTGGATCGGCAATGCGATGCTGCTGATTCTGAATCTGCCCTTGGTCGGCATCTGGATCCGGCTGTTGAGTGTGCCGTATCGCCTGCTCTATCCGGTGATTTTGGTGTTCTGCTGCATTGGCGTCTACAGCGTGAACAACTCCTCCTTCGACGTGATGCTCACCGCCGCCTTCGGTGTTGCTGGCGCGCTGTTCAAATATCTCGACCTTGCCCCCAGCCCCGCCATTCTCGGCCTCGTGCTTGGCCCGGTGTTGGAAGAGAATTTGCGCCGCGCTTTGATGCTCTCGCGCGGCAATCTGTCGATCTTTGTGACACGGCCGATCAGTCTAGCCTTGTTGATCCTGGCGGCAATTCTGGTGGTGGTGCTGTCCATGCCAGCGTGGCGGCCCCGCAAGTCGAGCCTGGCCCCACACTGACGGAGATGATCATGCTGGACGAACAGCCGACGGTGACGCGCGATCTTGCCCGTTTTGTCGTTGAGTCTCGGTTCGACGCATTGCCGGACGCAGTCCGACGGGAAGGGAGCCGCGCTTTCGTCAATTGGATCGGAGCCGTCTATGGCGGCTGCACCATGCCGGCGATCACGACAGCCTTACCGCTGCTCGATGCGTATAGCGGCCCACGGCAGGCGAGCGTGCTCGGGCATGGCAAGCGGCTCGACATCTTCAATGCTGCCTTCCTCAACAGCATGAGCAACGCGGCGCGCAGCTACAACGACACCCATCTGCGCACCGTCGCCCACCCCACCGCCTCGGTCGCCGCCGCCCTGCTGGCGCTGGCCGAGCAGCAGCCAGTGAGCGGTCGGGATTTCCTGCATGCGCTGATCCTGGGTGTCGAGGTGCAGTGCCGCGTCGGCATTATTCTGGTGACACCTCCGGCGCGCAGCCATTACGCGCTGTCGATGGTCGCCCTGGTCGGCGGCATCGGGGCTGCGATTGCGTCGGCCAAGTTGATGAATCTGTCCGAACAGCAAACCATCTACGCGCTCGGCCTCGCCGCTGCCCAGGCCGGTGGCACGCGGGCGACGCACGGCTCAATGGGCGGTCGCCTGCTGTCCGCCGAAGCCGCCCGCGCCGGGCTGATGTCGGCGCATCTCGCCCAGCGCAACTTCACCGCACCGGACGAGGTTCTGGCCGGGGCGAAGGGTTATGCCAACGCCCATGCCGAGCACGCCGATGCGGCGACCGCGGCAATCGGGCTCGGCACCGACTACGAAATCCTCAATCTGGCTTACAAACCCTACCCCTGCGGCATCGTGGTGCATCAGGTGATCGATGTGTGCCTCGATCTGGTCCGTGCCCATGATTTCAAGCCCGACGAGATCGTCGAGGTGGCGTTGAAGGTGCCGGAAGTTGCGATGAACCTCACCGGCCGCAAGGACCCGACCGATGGCGACAAGGCGGGTACCAGCATCTATCACTGGGCAGCGGCGACGTTGCTGCATCGCGCTGCGGGATTGGCGCAAGGGACGAATGAATGCGTGCGCGATCCGCGTGTTCTGGAACTTCGCGCCAGGATCAGCTCGGAAGTCGACCCCACGCTTGCCGCTGACGGTGCACGCGCCGAGATCCGGCTGACCGA
>CAITEF010000148.1 GCA_903891315.1 uncultured Rhodospirillales bacterium
CATTTGAGTCAAATCTCTACTTCCCCTCCCGAAACCGTCTCAATGCCTCCCTCGCCCGTTCCAGCCGTTTCTCTCGCCTTGCCCACGTGATCACCCCGCGCGGCAACGGAATCCGAAACGGCTCTGGCTTGGGCCGAGATTTCCGAGGTTTGCGCGGACGGGGCGGACGCGGCGGCGTCACCGTCCACGGCAATTCAACCGACAGCGCCCGACACAAAGGCCGCAAGATCCGCCGCGCCTGTGGCGAGACCTCCAGCAACGCCGTCATCTCCGGCGTGCCCAGCACGGTCTTCAACTGCAAGCCATAGCCCACCGCATGATGCTTGCCCTTGATCAACAGCCAACCGAATTGGCGCGGCAACAGAACTTCAGGCGTGCGGCATATCTTGGCGCGCGCAACACCCGCCGTGCGCGTGGTCCCAACACGCAGCGTGCCCGCGCGAAACCGCACCAGCATCCGCTCGATCTTTATCATAGTGAGGCTGATCCGGCGATACATTGGCTGGCCGAATTCCGGTGCCACCCAATCCCCAAACACCCGCAACAGCGCAGTCAGGACCGTCCGCAGATTTGCGGAGACCATGTCAGGATCTGCGAGGGAGATGATCGTGCTCATCCCCCAGCTTAAACAGCAGCCCCTGGCCGTTTTCAAGGAAATGATTCCTCAATAAATCGTCAAAAAAACGTAGGGTGGAAAAGCGAAGCGTCATCCCAGTCTGGTCGCCAAGCACGCCACCCGATACGCTGCGCCATCGCGGTCCCGCGATCACGGTCAGAAAAATCGGCATCCATGCCGCAGGGAAGAGATCATATGCCAAAGGGATACTGGATCGGGCATGTCGACATCACCAACGAGGCCGGCTACCAGCCCTATGCGTTGGCCAACCCCGCGATTTTCAAGAAATTCGGCGGCCGGTTCGTCGTCCGCGGCGGCAAGTTTGAGACCCCGGAAGGCAGCGCCCGCGCCCGCATTGTGGTGATCGAATTCCCCGATCTCGCCACCGCCCGCGCCTGTTATCATTCGCCGGAATACCAGGCGAACATGCAACTCCGCGTGGCCAGCGCGGTTGCCGACGTCATGATCGTCGAAGGCTATGACGGCCCGCAGCCATAGAAGCACTTAGGGTGCGATCCCACGAAGGAATCGCACCCTACGCCATCCCCAGCAGCCTGCTAGAGCAACGCTCTGTCCCGCCCTGCCCCGACACCGCCGCCTGTCGCCCGCAGCACCACCTCACCAAACCCGTCATTGCAAGTCGCGCAGCGACGCAGCAATCCACCGCGATGCAGCCAGATCCGCGACGGATTGCCCCGTCGCCGCCCTCAGCCCCCCTGCCCCTTCACCGCCGCCAGCGGCAACGCAATATACCGCATCCCGTCTCCGGTCTGGAGCAGCAGCAGCACCGATTTCCGCCCCGCCTTGCGGAACCGCTCCACCCGGTCCACCACGCCAGACGGTGCCGTCACCTCTTCCTGCTGCACCTCGACAATCACATCGCCCGGCTTCAGCCCCTTCTCCGCACCGGAGGATTTCGGCGCAACCTCGACAATCACCACGCCCTTCTGCCCAGACGGCAGTTGGAACTTCCCGCGTGTCTCGTCATTCACCGGGGCAATCTTAAGCCCCAGCCCCGCCACATCCACCGGCTTGCTGTCGGTGGATTTCTTGCTGTCGGGCAATTTGGTGTCGTTGGCGGCGAGCTTCGCATCCTCGGGCAATTCGCCCACCACAATGTCGAAACTCTTCTCCTTGCCGTCACGCCAGACCACCACCGGCACGGTTTTGCCGATCTCGGTCTCGGACACTGTGCGCGGCAGGTTGCGCATCTCCTTGATGTCGGTGCCGTTGAATTTCAGGACCACGTCGCCGCCCTGCAGCTTCGCCTTCGAGGCCGGGCCGTTGTCGTCCACAGCCGCGATCATCGCCCCCATCGGCTCCTTCAACCCCACTGAGTCGGCAATGTCCTGCGTCACCTGTTGAATCTTCACGCCGATATAGCCCCGGCGCGGCTTGCCGAACTCCTTCAACTGGTTGATCACCAATTTCGCCTGATTGGCCGGGATCGAGAAACCGAGTCCGATCGAGCCGCCCGAGCGCGAATAGATCGCCGTGTTTATGCCGATCACCTCGCCATCCATGTTGAACAGCGGCCCACCCGAATTGCCCTGGTTGATCGCCGCATCGGTCTGGATGAAATCGTCATAGGCACCTTGGCGAATGTCGCGCCCACGCGCCGAGACGATGCCCGCCGTGACCGAGCCGCCCAGCCCGAACGGGTTGCCGATGGCGATCACCCAATCGCCCACGCGCGACTTGTCACTGTCACCCCACGGCACGGCGACCAGCGTCTTGTCGGTCTCCACCTTGAGCAACGCCACATCGACGCGCGGATCCGTGCCGATCAGCTTCGCCTTGATCGTCGAATTGTCCTGCAGAATCACATTGATCTCATCCGCGCCCTCGATGACGTGGTTGTTCGTCACGATGTAGCCTTCCTTGGCATCGATGATGAAGCCGGAGCCCAGGCTCTGCGATTTGCGACCCTCATCGTCGCCACCCCGACCACCACGTCCGCCGGGGCGGTTGCGGTCCATGAAATCGTGGAAGAATTTCTCCATCGGCGAGCCGGGCGGGAACGGCATCTCCGGGAAATCCCCGTCGCCGCGCTCGGATTTGATGATCTGCGTGGACGCGATATTGACCACGCCGGGCAGCAGGCGGGCGGCCAGATCGGCGAACCCGTCCGGGGCCGGGCGGGCGAAGGCCGGTTGCATGGCCAGCACCACAAACACCACCAAAAGCGGGCGCAGCAGGCGACGGGCGAAACTCATCGAAGTGTTCCCTCTCGGAAGATCAAAAAAGCAAAGTGTTGGGGCTCAGACGTGTCCACCCCAATCCGTCATTGCAAGCGCAGCGCAGCAATCCCCCGCTGAGTTGGCTGCATCGCGGTGGATTGCGGCGCTGCGCTAGCAATGACGGAGTGATATCGGTTCACGCCAAACTCATCCTACCTCATCTGAGGGATCATGTGGTTACGGCTTGCCCAGAGCGGCAGGGGCCTGCTCCAGCAGTTTCAGAAAATCGGCATGCGGCGAGAGCACAAGTCGCGAGCGACCGGCAGCGAACGCCTCGCGATAAGCCTGCAAGGTCCGCCAATATTGGAAGAACTGTGCGTCACGGCCAAAGGCGTCGGCATAGGTCGCAATCGCCTCCGCCTCACCCTGACCGCGCAGATTGTCCGCCTGCGCACGCGCGGTGGCGAGCAGCACGGTCCGCTCCCGCTCGGCATTGGCACGAATCCGCGCCGAGGCTTCCGCACCCTCCGCCCGCGCCTGCCGTGCCACGCGCTCGCGCTCGGATTGCATGCGCTGCAGAATGGCCTGGGTGTTCTCCGGCGGCAGATCGGCGCGACGGATGCGAACATCCTCAATCGCCACACCGAAGCTTTTCATCTCCACATTCACCTGATCACGGATCAACCCCATGATCTGCGGCCGCTTGGACGACAGCACGTCGAGCAATTGCTCATTGCCCAGCACGCGCCGCAGCGAGGACGACACCACCGAGTTCAACCGCGCTTGAATGCCCGCCTCGGTCTCGCCCACCGCCTGGAAATAGCGCAGCGGATCGGCGATGCGGAAACGGGTGAAGCTGTCGACGATCAACCGGCGCTGATCGCCCAGGATCACTTCCTCCGGCGGCAAGGCGTAGTCGAGCAGGCGGCGGTCAAAATAGATCGCCTTCTCCAGGAACGGAATCTTGGCATGCAGCCCAGGATCGGTGATCACCTGGCGCGGCTGGCCGAGGCGGACGACAAGCACCTGCTCGGTCTGATCGACAATGAACAAGGTCGGGCCTGCCAGAACGAGCAGAACCAGAACGACGAGAGCGGCCAAAGGGCCAAGCCAACGAGTGCTCATTGTGCCACCCCCCGGTTGAGAGCGGGCAAGGGTGGCAGCGTGGGTGCCGAGGCCGATGGGCCAACCGCCGCCGTTGGGGCCTGCACGGCGTCGCCGGTACCGCCAAGCGGCAGATACGGAATCACGCCCTGCCCGCCAGCATCCACCACCACCGTCGGCGTGTGGCTGAGGATGTCCTGCATCGTCTCGATATAAAGTCGCTGCACGGTCACATCCTTGGCCTTCTGATAGGCGGCAAGCACCGAAAGGAAGCGCTGTGCCTGCCCGGTGGCTTCGACAATATTGGCCTGTCGCGTCGCATCCGCCTCGGCGACAACGCGGGCCGCATCACCACGGGCCCGCGGGACGATATCGTTGTGATAGCTCTCCGCCTCGTTGCGCATCCGGTCAGCATCGGTGTTGGCGCGCTGCACGTCACGAAAGCTCTCGATCACAGCGGCGGGCGGATCAACGCGCTGCAGCTGGACCTGGGTGATCTCCACCCCAGTGCCGTACTGGTCAAGAATTGCCTGCACGCCGGTGGCAACCGAGGCCTCGATCCGCGCGCGGGCATCGGTCAGCGCGGGTTGGATCGGCGTGCGGCCGAGCACTTCGCGCATCACCGATTCGGCCGCGGATTTGACCGTGATGTCGGGGTTGCGGGTGCCGAACAGGAAGGATTTCGCGTCGCGGATGCGCCAGAACACAGCGGCGTTGATGTCGATGATGTTCTCATCGCCGGTCAGCATCAGGCTCTCTTCCGAGATATCACCGCCACGCCCACGCGGGTCGATGCCGTCGGCGCGGTAACCGATATCAACACGGTTGATGCGCGTCACCGCCGGTTTCAGCACGGTCTCGACCGGCCAAGGCAAATGGTAGTTGAGGCCCGACGTGGTCGAGCGGTCATAGGCGCCGAAGCGCATCACAATACCCTGCTCGTCCGGCTGCACGCGGTAGAAGCCGGAGGCCAGCCAGACCGCCACGGCGAGAAGCGCCAGCAATCCGGTCCATTTCGGCCCGAGCGCGCTGAACAGCCCGCCAAATCCACCGCCGCCGGGCCCACGCCCGCCACCGCCATTGCCGCCACCACCACCGCCGCCACCGGAGAACACGCCCTCCACCGATTTGCGCAGCTTCTCAATCATCGCGTCGAAATCGGGTGCCTGCGCGCCACCCTGCGGCTGGCCCCACGGAGTCGGGCGCGGCACCGGCTTGGGTTTCGGACGCGGCGGCACGTCGCCCCAAGGATCGGAGGCAACGATGTGCGGCCGGGAAATCGGGCCGTTCTCACGAAGTGACATGGTCGAGGAATGCTCCTTTTAGCGTCCGCCACCCTGGTCCGCAGAGGCGGGCCATTGGCAGAGCGGTCGCCAGCCGCCATATCGCGACCTTGCGCACGATATTGACCGCTTAGAAAAGGTTTTCAAGCCGATGACCACTTTGTCACCAGACCAGCTGCGTCAGGCGCTCGCCCAAGTGATCGATCCGGCGAGCGGACGCGACATCGTCACCGCCGGTCTGGTCGGCGATATCGCCATGCGCGACGGCCTCGTCCAGGTCTCCCTGTTCGCCAGCCGCGAGACCGCCGCCGCAATGGAAAAGGTGCGCCGCGCCGCCGAGGCAGCCCTTGCAACGGTTCCCGGTGTGAAGAACGCCGCCGTGGTGCTCACCGCCCACAAGGCAGCCGCCCCCGCCGCTCCGGCTCCAGCACCTGGAGGCGGTCGTCCGCTGTTGCTGCCGGATGTGCGCGCGATTGTGGCCGTGGCCAGTGGCAAGGGCGGCGTTGGCAAATCCACCACCTCAGTCAACCTCGCCGTCTCACTCGCCCGCATGGGCCTCAAAGTCGGCCTGCTCGACGCCGACATCTACGGCCCCTCTTTGCCCCGCATGCTCGGCCTCAACCGCAAGCCCGCCATCAAGGGCGAGAAGATGATCCCGCTCGATGCCTGGGGGCTGAAAGCAATGTCGATCGGCTTCCTCGTCGAGGAAGAGACCCCGATGATCTGGCGCGGCCCGATGGTGATGGGCGCGCTGGAGCAGATGATGGGTCAAGTCGAATGGGGCGCGCTCGACATCATGATCGTCGACATGCCCCCCGGCACCGGCGATGCGCAGTTGACGATGGCACAGCGAGTGAATCTGGCCGGTGCGGTGATCGTCTCCACCCCGCAGGACATCGCGCTGATCGACGCACGGCGCGGTGTTAGGATGTTCGAGAAAACCTCGGTGCCGGTGCTCGGCCTGATCGAGAATATGAGCTTCTTCTGCTGCCCGAATTGCAACCACACCACGCCGATCTTTGGCCATGGCGGGGCGAAGGACGAAGCGGCGCGTTTGGGGACGGAGTTCTTGGGCGAAGTGCCCCTGCTGCTCGACATCCGCACCAACTCGGACGCGGGCACGCCAGTCGCCGCCGCCGATCCGGATGGTGTCGCGGCAGAAGCATTTGGAAAGATTGCAGCACGTATTTGGGAGAAGGTGTCCGGCGCTGGATTGAAGGTTGGTCCAAGGATCGTAATTGACTGAGAACAACCAATCGGCACCGCCGTGCAGTCCATCACGCCCCGCTCTGAAAGCGTCAACACGCGCGCCGATTATGGGGTGGATGCGCCGGGCATGGTGAAAGGCTTCTTCGCCACAACCGCAGGGGCGGGCCTCGCCGCCGCCGCGCTGTTGACCTGGACATCGCCCTACGTGGAGGTCTTCCGCCAATCCGGCCTCACCGTCACCGGCCCAAACCGGGCTGAGCGTATCGCATACGGCATCGCCGGGTATTTGGTCGCGACCAAGCCGACACCGTAGCCCGCATCAACGATGCGGGTCTTTCATCACGCCACGCAACGAACCGCTCCCCTCAATGCTGCATCTCATCCACATCGCCAGCCCACCGCGTCCGTGCCATCGGCACCAACAACAAGGCGGCACAAGCACCGATGAACAGCGGCACCACGGGTGCCAGGAACAACTCCTCCAACGGCAGATGCATATGGATCAACTGCCCACCGATCAGCGGCCCCATAATCGCGCCGATCCGCCCCACACCCAGCGCCCAGCCGGTACCATTGGCGCGGATCGAGGTGGGATAGGTCAGGCCCGGAATGGCGTTGAGCGCCAATTGAACGCCCAGCACCGTCACCCCAACCAGCAGCACCGCGCCTTGCAGCGCAAACGGTACGTCGTGCACTTGGCCCAGCCCCGCCACACAGGCGCATGCCGCCAGCATGAACACGCCGACCACCGCGATCCCTTTGCGGTCCAGAAAGTGGCTGATCGTCAAGCCGCCAAACACGCCGCCGACATAATAGAGTGAATTGGTCAGCGCCGCGTCCGTCGCAGACAGCCCGGAATCGCGCAGCAGCGTCGGCATCCAGCTGTTGAGGAAGAAATTCGCCATCAGATTGGAGATGAACAGCACCCACACCAACGGCGTCATCCGGCGCAGATCGGCCTGGAACAGCTTGGCGAAGCGAAACACGCCGTCACCACGACGCGGAAAGATGAAATTCGCGTCTTCCGAAACCGTCAGATCCGGCCGCAACCGGCGCACATTGCGCACCAATTGCTGGCGATCCCGCGCCCGCAATGCGAGGAATTTCAGCGATTCCGGCATGAACAACAAGTTCAGCACGGCGGCCACAATCGGCACCACTCCACCCACCAGGAACAAGACCTGCCAGCCTTGGCCCGGCAACAGGGCGGTCACAAAGGCGGGCAAGGTGCCGCCGAAGGTGATGCCCATGAACATTAGCGTGATCAGCATCGCGCGTGAGCGCTTCGGCGCGTATTCGGCCATCAACGCCACCGTGTTGGCGGGCAAGCCACCAAGCCCCACGCCGGTCATGAAGCGAAGAATGCCCAACGCCCACAAGGAGGGTGCGAATGCGCAAGCCAGGGTGAACACGCCGCAGAACAGTGCCGCCAGCACGATTGCAATACGCCGCCCGAAACGGTCGCCCAGCCAGCCGAACCCGAGTGCTCCGACCATCATGCCGAACAGCCCGGCGCTGAACACCGGGGCCAGCAATTCCCGCTCGATATGCCAATCGCGCACAAGGCCAGGGGCGGCATAGGCCACGGCTGCCAGATCATAGCCATCGCCCAACTGGGCCACGAAGCCGAGCAGCACGATGCTGGTCAGACATCGGTTGCGCTTCTGGCCGTCAATGACTTCGGCGACATCAACATTTTGTGGAAGCGACGCAGTTGGCGAACTCATCTCAGATCTCCCACTCAGTTGGAATCAAACCCTTGGTCCGGGCGCGGCCGACATAGTATTTCCACAGCTTCTTCACGTGGCGCGCGCGGTGCAGATCAGCCTCGAACAGCGTGATTTCGGCGGATGTCAGCGGGCGCACCCGGCCCAGCAGGGCCGCATCATACATCGCCAGCGCATTCTCGACGAAATGCACGCAATCGATCAGCAGCGCCGGAATGTCCTCGGCCACCACCACCTGTCCGTGCGCGCGGATAAGGGCTGCGTGATGCGGCCCCAGGGCTGCGGCCAGCGCCTGACCGCGCGCTGGCGTGTTCACATGGCTCGGGTCGTCATGCACCGGAATCCCGCTCGCCCAGCGGATCGCATGGTTCTTGATCGGCTGCAGCTTCACATCTTCCACCAGCGTGAAGGCCGTCGTCCGGTCATGATGAAAATGCGCCACCGCATTCACATCCGGCCTCTGCCGCAGAATTTCCGTGTGCAGGAAAATCTCCGAAGGTGGCCGCGCAGTGTTGGAGGTCGCACGCCCATCCAGATCGCACACCAACAAATCCTCAGGGCGGACTTCCGAGCGGCTGAGTTCGAAGGGCTGGATCAGAAACCGATCGCCCTCGGGCAGCCGCACGCTGACATGCCCACTATAGCCCAGCAGTTCCAGATCGTTGAGCATCAAGGTGCAGGCGGCAACCTGCTCACGCAGACGCAACTCGACCGTCGAGATCTCGCTCATCCTACCGCCCTCCCCGCATGGCATCTTATCCGCCGAATGTTTCGGCATGCCACGCTTTTCCCATATCCCGTCTATTAGGATCGAAACGCAGCGTCAATGCCGCCACAATCCCGGTTTCGCTCTTGTTCGCCGTTCGGTTATGGTCAAAAACCGAGACGCAACAGGAGATTGAGACGTCGATGGCAGGCGAGTCCACGCCGCGCAAAATGCTCCGCATCCTCGATTTGATCGAGGAGGCAACCGCGCCGGTGACCGCCGAGACCTTACTAGAGACGCTCGATTTCACCCGCTCCACGCTCTACCGCTATCTCAAAATCCTCACTGATTCCGGCCTGATCGCCGCCATGCCCGATGCCGGGTTCACCCTCGGCCCACGCATCGCCGAACTCGATTACCGGATGCGGCAGACCGACACGCTGATCAACGCCTCACGCCCGGTGATGGCCGAGCTGGCACAGTCCGAGAAAGGCGTCGCCCTGCTCTGCCGCCGCTACAAGGACCGCGTGCTGTGCATCCATCAAGAACGCGGGAGCCAGGCATTCCGCAGCAATTACACACGCGGCCTCGCCCGCCCGCTGCATCGCGGCGCGGCGTCACGCATCATTCTCGCCTATCTGAACGCGGCCACCATCAACCGCCTGCAAGCCGCCGAGCCGAAGGAATTCGCAGCCGTCGGCCTCGGCAGCACCGCCACCGAAGTCCGCGCCAGCCTGCGCCAGATCCGCAAACAGGGCTGGGATATCACGCAGGCGCAGTTGACCGCTGGGGTGTTCGGCATCGCCGCCCCGCTCTTCGACCTGCATGGCGGCATCCTCGGCAGCCTCAGCGTCACCATCGTCGCCGACGCATTATTGGAGACCGACCAGCAGCGTCTGATCGACCGCGTGCTGTTCTGCGCGGGCATCGTTCGCACGGCGATTGGTCAAGGTTGAATTTCAAAATCCCACTATTTGGGCTTTCATATTCCAACCTCTTGACGCGACACCGACCGCACGCCAGGGTGCGACGGCCTTGAAGGCAAGACCATCGACGGCAATTTCTGGGTGGGGGAAGATGCAAAACCAGGTGATCATCGTGGGTGCCGGGCCGGTCGGCCTGACCCTGGCCGTCGATCTCGGCAAACGCGGCATCGCCTGCACGTTGATCGAGCGCAAGCCGGAGCCCGAATTCCTCCCCAAGATGGAGCGCTGCAACGCCCGCAGTATGGAGATGTTCCGCCGCATCGGTGTGGCTGAGAAATTTCGCGCCGCCGGTCTCGACGCGTCGGTGCCGATGGACGTGTTCATCATCACTTCGATGACCGAACGCCCGCTGCTGCGCCTGCAATACCCCTCGGTCAACGAGGCGCGCGAGGACATCCGCAACGTCAATGACGGCACGATGCCGCTCGAACCCTATCAGCTGATCTCGCAATACACCGTCGAGCCGCTGCTGAAATCGGTCGCCGAGACGCTGCCCTCGGTCACGCTGCGCTATGGCTGCGAGTTCGTTGAATTCGCCGAGCGCGAAGGCCGCGTCGATGTCGTCTGCCGCACGGAAAGCGGTGCCACCGAGACGATCTCCGGTGCCTATCTCGTCGGCTGCGACGGCGGCGGCTCGCCGGTGCGTCGCCAACTCGGCATCAAGCTGCGCGGCGAGGCCAATATGTTGCAGCTGCGCCAGGCGCTGTATCGCTGCGATGAATTGTTCGACCGCATCCCGCTCGGCCAAGGCCCCGGCCACGGGCGGCATTATCACGTCGCCGACGCGCAGGCGACGTTCCTCATCATGCAGGATTCCACCAAGCACTGGACCCTGCACGCCGTCGTCGATTCCGACGAGGCGATGAAAGAGCAGTTCGAGAAAACCGTAGGCATGCCGGTCAAATACGAGATGCTCTATTGCGGCCAATGGCGGCAGAACCTGATGCTGGCCGACAGCTACGGCAATGGCAGCCGCGTCTTCCTGGCCGGCGACGCCGTGCATCTCGTCATCCCCACCGGCGGTCTGGGGATGAATTCCGGAGTGGGTGACGCGTTCGACCTCTCCTGGAAACTCGCGGCAACCATCCATGGCTGGGGCGGGCCGAACCTGCTGAAATCCTACGAGATCGAGCGGCGGCAGATCGGCGAGCGCAATGTCGGTGCCTCGCGCTACGCTTCGCTCGGTCGGCGCAAATGGCGCTCGCAATACCGGCCGGAGATGCGTGACGCCACACCCGAAGGTCAGGCCGCGCGCGACAATCTCGCCCGCATCGCCAGTGTCGAGCAGCGCAAGACCAACGAGATGATCGGTGCCGAACTCGGCTATCGCTATGTCGACTCCCCGATCATCGACAACATCCCCGGCGGGCCGGAGCATTCCTTCCGCGAATACACCCCAACCACATGGCCGGGTGCCCGCCTGCCGCATCTGTGGCTGAAGGACGGCACGCCGATCCAGGATCACATCCCGACCGAGGGCTACACCGTCATCCGGCTCAACCCCACGCACGACATCGACCCACTGATCAACGCGTTCCGCGCACGCGGCGTGGCGTTCACGCTGCTTGATCTGAATGAGCCGATCGGTCGGAATATCTACGAACGCGACCTGCTGCTGCTGCGCCCGGACATGCATGTCGTCTGGCGCGACAACAAGCCGCCCGCCGACGCGGAACAACTGGCCGCACTCGCCACCGGGCACTAAGCTCGCACAAAAATCATCGGGAGGGACCCACATGCGCTATATCGACGCCTTCAACCATTTCTTCCCCAAGAAGATCTGGGACCGGATCATCGAACTCGACGGCACGACCGGCCGTGATATCGGCAAGCGGATGCGCGGCGTGCCCGCCATCTACGATCTCGATGAGCGTTTCCGCGTGATGGATATGTTCAGCAAATATGATTACGGCCAGGTGCTTTCGCTCGGCATGCCGCCGATTGAGAAATTCGGCGCGAACGCCGTCGAAATGGCCCGCCTCGGCAATGATGGTCTGGCCGAACTGGCACAGAAATATCCCGAACGCTTCCCAGGCTTCTATGCCTCACTGCCGATGAACGATCCAGACGCGGCGGTGGCCGAAGTGCATCGCGCCTTCCGCGATCTCGGCGCCAACGGCGTGCAGATCCACTCCAACGTCAACGGCGCCCCGCTCGACGAGCCGCGCTTCTTCCCGATCTTCGAGGCCATCGCGCAGCACAATCGCCCGGTCATGCTGCACCCGGCGCGTGGCCAGGAAGTCGTTGACTACATCACCGAAGAGAAATCGAAATACGAAATCTGGTGGACCTTCGGCTGGCCCTACGAGACCAGCGCTGCGATGGCGCGCATGGTGTTCTCCGGCATGCTCGACCGCCTGCCCGAGTTGAAAGTCGTCGCCCACCATCTGGGTGCGATGATCCCCTATTTCGAAGGCCGCGTCGGCCCGGGTTGGGACCAACTCGGCAAGCGCACCTCGGACGAGGACTACACCATCCTGCTCAAGACGCTGAAGAAGCGCCCGCTCGACTATTTCAAGGATTTCTACGCCGACACCGCCACTTTCGGGTCGCGCTCGGCCATGGTCTGTGGGCTGGATTTCTACGGTGCCGACAAGGTGCTCTTCGCCTCCGACTGCCCGTTCGACCCCGAGCGCGGCCCTGGCTATATCCGTGACACCATCGCCATTCTGGAGAAGCTCGAATTCTCCGACGCCGACCGTCACAAGATCTGCCACGGCAACGCCGAGACGCTGCTGGGGATCGCCGCGCGCTGAGCTTGCAGCAGGAGACGTCAATGTCCAACATGCCAAAAATTCTGGACGATCTGGTCACCGCCAATCACGTCCTGGCCAAGCACAACGTGGTCGACTCGTTCGGCCACGTCTCGATCCGCCATCCGGAAAACCCGGAGCACTATCTGCTCTCCCGCGCCCGCGCCCCCGCCTGTGTCGACCAGGGTGACATCATGGAGTTCGCCCTCGACAGCAAGGTGGTCGGGCACAACCAGGCACCGGGAAAGCCGTATTCAGAGCGGTTCATTCACGGCGCAATCTATGCCGCGCGTCCCGACGTAATGGCTGTGGTGCACAATCACAGCCCCAACGTGGTGCCGTTCACCGTGGTGAAATCGCGCCGCTTCGGCGCGATCATGCATATGGCGGCTCCCATCGGCTGCTGTGTGCCGAATTGGGACATCGCCACCAAATTCGGTGATCGTACCAATCTGCTCGTCACCAGCAACGACATGGGCCGCGACCTTGCCGCCACGCTGGGCAATAACAGCGCCGCCCTGATGCGCGGACATGGCGCCGTGGTGGTCGGCAAGACCTTGCGAGAGGTGGTGTTCCTGTCGATCTACATGGAACTCAACGCCGAAATGCTGATCAAAGCACAGGCGATGGGCGAGGTGACGTTCCTCTCCGAAGGCGAAGTCGAAGCCAACGCCAGAGGTCGCGCGGGCTTCACCCTGGAACGCGGCTGGGAGAATTTCTGCCGCGAAGTGGGCAGGCCCTACTACCCGCTGGCCATGGAAATGGGCCCCGGATTCTCGAAGACCGACCCGACGCAATAAGCCAAACCAGCGGCCGGGGATTGCCCGGCCGCTGTTCGCATCACTTGAACGAGGTCTTGGTGTAGGTGCGATACCAGAACGTGTCGTCCAGGGCAGCCACCTGATCGGCCACGCTCAGCACCGCATTGCCGTTCTGGTCAAGCTGCTTGATAACGCCATTCTGCCGGACGATGCCGAACGGTGCGTCGCCCATGATGTTCTGCTGCAAGAAGGCCCCGGCGGCGTAGTTGCCGTTGTTCAACCCGCCACCGACATATTTCGTGCCGTTGAGCAGCTTCGCATCCACCAACACGCCGTTGTAGCGCGCAGACCCACTGCCCGTCACGCCATGGCCCTGGAGTGCGAGTTCCTCCAGCGCGTTGTGGGTCTGGATGGTGCGCGACATCTCGACATAGGACGAGTCGATCAGCACCGGCGCGTTGGCCAGGCCGAGCGAGCCGTTGTCGATCTTGATCGCGCAGGCTTCGGCGTCGAACTGACGCTGCACGTCCTCACGGATCGCCTGCTGCTGTGCCGTCGTCAGCTTGCTGATGCCGGTGGCTTCCAGCACCGCCTCGGCATTGCCCTCAGCGCGCTGGATCGCATTCAACGTGCCGCCATTGCCTGCCTGCATCGTGGCGTAGTCGCTCTGCCACTCAGCGGCCAGATTGGCGGTGTGGAACAGGCCGTCCGCGCCTGCGGTCCAGACATGGCCGTTGACCGTCATTTTGTTGGCGATCACCGCGCCGCTGAGCGTGACGATGTCGCCAGTCGGTGCCGTCACTGCCGAGATCGGCGTGACGGTAGCCGATTGCGCGCCCGGAATAAGCTTGACGCTGCCGGTGTCGGTGGCCGTCTTGCTGAAATCGTCGTGGGTGAACACCTGACGATACATCGCCTGGTTCATCAGCGAGGCCGCGTTCAGCGCGGTCATGCTGGTGCTGCCATTGGTGCCGGTCTGGATCCAGGCACCGTTGACGTAGGTGGTGTCGAACTGGCTGTTGGAGATCATGTCGCCGAGCACATAGGCGATCCCCAGCTTGCCGTTGTCCACGCCGCCGCCGACGAAGTAGGTGCTCCAATCGGCCCCGGCGAAGATGTCGTTATAGGCACCGCGATACTGCACAGATGGCGCGTTGGCGAGGCCGTGGCCCTGGAGCGCGAGTTCTTCCAACTGGTCATTGCCGCGGATGGTGTTGCCAAGCTGGATGTAGCTCGCCACGGTGAACTCGGCGGTGGTGCTATAGCCGTAGGTGGTCTGGTCGATAGCCTGAGCCCCGGCGATCGCGTCGATCTCACGCTGGATATCAACCCGCATCTGCTCTTCTTTGGCCGCACCATTCCACATCGTGTTGATGTTGGAATTCTCGAAGAACGCCTCGGCATTGCCTTCCAGACGCTGGGTGGCGGTGAGCGTGTTGCCGTTGCCTGCCAGCATCGTCTGGTAATCGCTGCGCCACTCCATCTCCAGGTTGGCGGTCGTCTGGTAGGTGCTGGTGCTGTCGGCCGTCCAGGTGTGACCGTTAAGGGTCACGGTGCCCGGCAACGTCTCGCCGAAGGCGCCGGTGATAGTGGTGGGTACGGTCGAGGTCACCGTGACGGTCTGCGCGCCAGGGCGATAGAAATTCGCCGAGGTCAGCAGGCTGCCGAACAACGTGTTGTTCATCAGTCCAACGGCCGCAGTCAGGGTGCTCTCGTTGTTGCCGTTCTGGTTGAGCTGGATCAGCTCGCCATTCTGCGCAGCCACGGCAAACGGCAGATGGGTCATGATCGCGTCGTCGAAGAAATCGGCAATCGCCCGCTCACCGTCATCCGCTCCCGGGCCGACAAACAGCGTCCGGTTGTCGACATTGTGCTGGAAGTCGTTGGTGTAGCCGAGATACTCGGTGACACCAGCCACATACGGGTTGTTCAACCCGTGGCCTTCAACAGCGAGCTGTTCAAGGGCCGCGTTGTTCTGCAGAGCGGTGCCAAGTGCCCGATAATCCGCGGTCGTCAGCGCCTTAGAGCCGAGACCGAGCGCGTTCATCTCGGTGATGACCGCGTCCATCTCCATCTGCGCGTCTTCGCGATCCCGCTCCTGCTGGCCTTCGGAGACGTTGTTCAGACCGGTGTTGAGGAACACCGCTTCGGCCTGCGCCTGCCATTTCTGCGTTAGCGTGAGCGTCTTGCCCGCCAAAGCTGCCTGATACGAGTTCCACCATTCCAGCGTCAGATCGGTGGTGGTGCTGTAGCGACCAGCGGAGTCCGCCACCCAGGTGTCGCCATTGGCGACCATCGTCGTCGGCACTGGCTGGCCGGTGAGCGAGAGCATTTGCCCCGCACCAGCGACGGGTGAGGCGTCGGTGGTGAGCGGGGTGCTGTAGGTGACGTTGACCACAGCACCGGTCGCCGCCGCGTTGGCGCTGAAATCGGACGCCACGAAGACGCGGGTGAACATTGCCGAATTCGTCGCCTTGACGACATCGGTCAGCGTGTCCTCGCGCGCGGCGTTCTGATTGAGCTGTTCCAGCGCGCCGTTCTGCGACACCACCGGGAACAGCAGATGCGACATAATCACGTCATCGAAGAAGTCGGTGATCGCCTTCTGACCATTGTCCAGGCCGCCGCCGACATATTGCGTGGTGTTGTCGGAGTTGTTTTGGAAGTCGTTGGTGTAGCCGTTATACTTCGCCGATGGCGGGCTGTTCAGACCGTGCCCCTGCACCGCCAGTTCCTCGAGCGATGCGCTGGAGCGGATCGTCGCGTCGATGTTCAGGTAATCCTGTGCCGACAGCAGAGCCGAGCCGAGATGCAGCTTGGTCATCGCCACCGAGATGGCGTCGAATTCACGCTGGGCGTCCTCGCGGAAGGATTGCTGCTTGTCGAAGCCGAATTTGGTCAGGTTGGACAGACCAGTGTTCTCAAACACCGACTCGGCATTGCCTTCCAGGCGCTGAATGGCGGTCAGCGACGCGCCGTTGCCGGCGAGCATGATTTTGTAATAGCCCTGCCACTCCGTCATCAGATCGGTGGTGGTGTGGAACTTGCCATCGGCCCCCACTGTCCAGGTATGTGCGCCGGCGACCATCGTGCTGGCGATGGTGTCGCCCCACAGCGTCGTGACCGTGCCGGCCGGATCGGTAACGCCATACGGCGTGTTGCCCGGAATGTTGAAGCTGGCAGCCGTCAGCACCGTGTTGAAGTGGAACTGATTCCAGCCGTCGATGGCAGACTGGACCGTGCTCTCATCGGCACCGTTTTGGTTGAGCTGATCAATCTCACCATTCTGCGCAACCGTCGGGAACGGCACATGGGTCATGATCGCGTCGTCAAACAGATCGGCAATCGCGCGCTCGCCGGTGTCGAATCCGGGGCCGACATAGAGCGTCTTCTGATCGACGTTGTTCTGGAAGTCGTTGGTGTAGCCGCGATAGACCACAGATGGCGGGCTGTTCAGGCCGTGGCCCTGGATGGCGAGTTCTTCCAGCGCTGCATTGCCCTGCAGTGTGTGTTCCAGCAGGAGGTAATTGGCCTGGGTCATCGGCGCGGTCAGGCTGATTCCAGCCAGCAGCATGGCGCCGTCAATCGCGTCGATCTCGCGCTGCAGGTCTTCGCGATCCAGTTTTGCCTGGTTCGGGTTGTTTGCCACAACACCGGCAAGACCAGTGTTTTCGAACACCGCCTCAGCGTTGCCTTCAATCCATTGCAGGCTGTTCAGCGAACCGCCCTGCCCGGCTAGCATCAGCTTGTAATAACCCTTCCACTCGGTCGCGAGGTCGCTCGTTGTGACGTAGAGACCAGCCGAGTTTTCCGTCCAGGTATGGCCGTTGAGCGTCTGTGTGGTCGGGATCGCGAAGCCGAAGAGCGACAACGAATCGCCCGCGGGCACGACCGTGTTCGACGCCGGAGGGGTTGCGAGCGTGTTGGACGCGGTCCCCGCAGTCGCGGAGAAATCGCTCGCTTTCAGAACCATCGACGTTCCAGCGGCATCAAAAGCGCCGACGGCGTTCGTCAGCTTATCCTCATTGGCGCCGTTCTGGTTCAACTGGACCAGCGTGCCGTTCTCATAGACCGACGGGAACAGCACGTGTGAGATGATCACGTCATCGAAGAAATCGGTCAGCGCGTTTTGGTTGTTGTCTAGACCGCCACCAATATACAATGTGGTGCCGTCCACATTGTTCTGAAAATCATTGGTGTAACCGTTGTATTTCGGATCGCTCGGGTTGTTCAGCCCGTGGCCCTGCATCGCCAACTCATACAGGCTGGCATTGGATTCGATGGTCTGGGTGACCTGCAGATATTGCTGCGTGGTCAGCGCCGCCTTGTCATTGGCCAGTCCGAGCTGGACAAAGGCCGATCCCATCGCATCGAACTCGCGCTGCACGTCCTCACGGTCGCGCTGCTGCACATCGGCGCTGAGATTGTTCAGCCCGGTGTTGAGGAACACCGCCTGCGCATTGCCCTCCAGGCGCTGAATGAAGGTGAGCGAGCTGGCCTGCCCCGCCTGCATCTGGTCGTAAAAGCCCTGCCATTCGGTCGCCAGATTGGTCGTGGTCTGGAACAACCCGCTCGAATCGGCGACCCAACTGTGGCCCGGCGTGACAATGGTGGCCGAAATGGTCGCCCCGAAGAATGTCGTCTCCGTCGTCGGCGCGAGAATGGTTGTGGAGGCAGTCACAATGTTTCTCCAGCATTTCCCGGTAGCAGGCGCGCGACGCGCTCAGCCATCCCTGGGTTCGTGATCTCCGGTTTTTCCGGATTGCAGATGCTCATATCGCATTGAGAATTCTTTAACCATGTCCTTTCAACAGAACCGACAAAAACTCACGTAGGCGTGAAAAGCATTCCAATGATACAAAATTAGTTGCCAATAGATATGTAACAAAACTTGACCGTGTATTTCAAAGTTTAGAGAAGACACAACTGTAGGCGGAAAATTTTAATTCATCAGAAAACCAGATGTTTCTGATCCATGCGAGCATCGCCAGCGGATCACAGCACTTCAGAGCGCAACCAATGCGCTGCCCCGACAGCCATTTCATGGAGGGTTAATGGAAATTTATGGGATCGATTGACATGGGATATCTGATACCGTTATCATTTTGGCAGCGTTGAATCACCCGCCACAACGGGCTGCTCAAATGAATGAAGCGAAAGCCGGGGATGGAACGAAACGTCACGACTACCGCCACTTACATCGGCACCATGCGCAAGGCGGCGATGGCCGCTGTTGTGGCATTCGCCTCTCTCGGAGCCACAGCCCCGGCAAATGCCGCAACCCATCTCGTGGATGTGATAGCGTCTGGCACGATCACTTCCGGTAGCGATGCAAATAACCTGCTTGGCCAAGGCACAAACCTTGCGGGCCTGTCCTACACCCTTTCGGTGACGTATCCGGCACCGGGGGCAAACTACAATGTCACTCCAGGCACTGATGCGACCGATATCTTCAACACCGGCCTGCCATCTTCTGCTTTTTTGACCATCGGATCTGGTCAGCAGAGCACGATTTTTACCCTGAACTATGGTGACAGCCTGGTTCAAAGCCCCACTGCTCTCTTGGTGAATACCTCCGGCACCGATGCCGCCGGCAATTTGCTGACAGTCAGCCAGTTCGTCTTCGGTGGTGCCAGCATCTTTGGCTCGCCCGACCTGCAGACTGCGGCGACATACACGCTGACCGGAGGTGATTCAGCCAGCGATTCCTATACCTGGACGAACGCCAACGACAGCCGGACGGTCACCTTCAGCGGCGCACCGACATCCGTCCAGCTCCAGATGCCGGAACCGGTTTCGATATGATTGTTCGGAATCACCATGATCGGTATGGCTCTCACTCGTCGTCGGCGCTAAGATAATGCGTCCACGGAACCACAATCGGGAATCAAAAAAGGAAAAGCCAATGCGTCGTTCACATCTCCTGGCCGGCGTTGCCGGTTTGACCGCTTCTGTCCTTCTGCTCGGCACCAACGCCGCAGAGGCCGCCAATGCTTGCGCTGTTTCGGGCTTGGTTGATGGTGGTGCACTGACCACCACTGCTGGCAACACCGCGGCCATTCAGAGCGCTATCAATTCCTGCACCACGGCGGGTGGTGGTATCGTTTCCATCAACAAGGTCGGCACCGGCATCTATTCGATTGCGCCGATCCAGCTGAAGAGCAACGTTCTGTTGCAGGTTAACGCCGGTGTCACCCTGCAGGGCACAACCGACCACACCCAATACAACATCGCCTATATCAACTGGCCTTGGCGCGCTGGTGAGGCGCTGATTTCGGCCAGTGGCGCGACCAATGTCGGCATCATCGGCTCGGGCACCATCGACGGCCAGGGCGGGATCAAGGATACGACGAACGGTGTGGCGAGCTGGTGGTATCAGGCGCAGACCTACACGACGACCGGCACTGCCTATAACGTTCCGACCGGCGCCGTGGTCGGCCCCGCCAACACGAACAACGTGGCATTCTATCTGCAGACCACCCCGCTCAACTATACCTATATCCCGTCGTCCAACGGCATGCCGCGCCCGTGGCTGGTGGAGTTCTACAACAGCACCGGCGTGACCATTCAGGGCATCACGTTGAAGAATTCGCCGATGTGGCACACGGTGATCCGTTCGTCGAAGAACGTGGTGATCTCGGGCATCACGGTCACCGCGCCGGTCAGCAATCCGGGCGGCATCACCAATGCCGATGCCTGGACGAGCGCGAAGAACTCTGACGCGATCGACCTGATCGGTGCGCAGAACGTCACGATCGCCAATGCCAATTTGTCGGTCAACGACGACAACATCGCGATGAAGGCATTCTTCCCGCTGGTGATCGACGGCATCGGCCCCGATCCGATGGCGAGTGGTCTGATCACCCAGAGCACGTCCAACGTGACCGTGACCAACATGACGTCGACCACCGGTCACGGCTTCTCGATCGGCTCGGAGACCGGCTTCGGTGTCGATCATGTGCTGATCCAGAACGTGGTGATGAACAACCAGACCGGCAGCAACAGCAACTTCTCGACCGGCATTCGCTTGAAGTCCGGTCGTGATCGTGGGTCGCAGCTGCATCATCTGACGTTCCAGAACATCACGATGACCAACGTGGCGCAGCCGCTGACCATTCAGGTCTTCTACCCGGCCAGCGCCATGCCGCAGACCGACGCGAGCCCGGCCTACAACGCTGCCCTGCTCACCAATCCGGGCACCACCTCCTCGCAGGTCACCACCGCCTCCACGCCGTTCGTGCATGACCTGACGATCAGCAACGTCACCGCAAACAACGCGACGACGCAGAGCAATATCGAAGGTCTGGCTGAATCGTGCATGCTGCGGGTGAACCTCAACAACATCACGATCAATCAGGCACAGGGTGTCGCCGGTCTGTCGCTGGCGAACATGACCGGAACGTTCAACAACGTGAACGTCAACACCGCTGGTACTGGTTTTGGCGCTGACCCGTTGTCCGGTCAGAAGGGGCCATTCCAGGCCTACCAGAACGTGACCGTGACCGGCGCTGGCGGCACAGCCAACATCACTGCCGGGACCAGCGTTCTGAACAGCTCCTACAGCCCGACCAAGCTCACCGGGACTGGGGCCTCCAACGGGGCCTATTACTCGACGGCTTGCTCGGCGGAGAGCCAGCAGATCGCCAACTGATCTGACGCGATCCGTGAAACAGAGAAGGCCCTGGGGATCCAGGGCCTTTTTTGTTGCCTGCGAGCGGCTGATATCAACCGGCGTTAAGAATGACATTGATAAGTCAATGATCGGGACCCTTGGTATGATACCGACGGCCCCGATCATTGACCGCTTCATGTAGGGTTGGTCCGCGCAGCGGTCCCACCG
>CAITEF010000149.1 GCA_903891315.1 uncultured Rhodospirillales bacterium
ATCACGCGGACATCCTTGCCCTCCATGATCGCGACGCAGGAATTGGTGGTGCCGAGGTCGATACCGATGACCTTGCTCATAGTCGCTCTCCTTTTCAGCGGACAAAGCCGGCCCGAAGCACCGGTCGTGTCCCCATTGCGAATTAGCCCGTATGACAGACTGAATAAGATGTATTCAGCGGCACCCCGGCGGGCAAGACCGGAATGCCGAAATTTTGTGCAATTCTCGCGTTACGCCGTCGTGTCGAGTGTCGCACCAGCGCCAGACGCGGGCAACGCCGCCGCAGGCGCTTTGGCCACGACCACCATGGCGGGACGCAGAATTCGGCCATTGAGGGTCCAAGCCTGGGTCCAGGCCTGAAGAACGGTGCCCGGTGGATGCGCATCGGTCTCCTGCTCGGCCATCGCCTGATGCAGATTGGGATCGAATGCAGCGCCGGTCGGGTCGGTGCGGATGACGCCATTGCGTTCCAGCAAGGCGAGGAAGCTGCGCTCAACGCCCTCAAAACCATCGCGCAGTTTGCTGACGAGATCGGGCTCGTCCTCGGTGCGGGCGGGAATGGCGTCAAGTCCGCGCTTGATGTTCTCGGCAGCTTCAGCCACGTCGCGGGCGAATTTCTGCACCGCATATTGGCGGGTCTCATCGACCTCACGACGGGCGCGATGGCGAACATTCTGCATCTCGGCTTCCGAGCGCATCCAGCGATCGCGGAAATCGTCGCGCTCGGCTTCCAGCTCGGCAATCCGAGCGGTTGCGGCTTGCATCAGCGCATCCGGGGTCTGCGGTGCGTCGACTTCGATGGCGGAGTCAGCCATCGCGGGATCGATGCCGGACTCGGGGGAGTTGTGTTCGTGATCAGTGCTCATGCCGCTGAGGTAGTGGAGTGGGTGGCGCAGAACAAGCGGGTACTAATGCGCACCGTTGAAATCAGGGTGGCAAAATTTGATCGCACGACCACGTCAAAGTTCCGCCCGACGCGAGATTCGGCGCAGCACGGCGGTCAGCCGAGAGAATTCGAGCCAGAATTCGGTGTGACCAGGGGCGAGATCAGGCTCGTTCGGCCGCCCTTCAATCTGCGGCTCCGCACGCCGCAGCACGCCAAGCCGCGCCTCGAACCTCCCGCGCATGTTCTCCAGAAACGCGTCGGTCTGCGCCAGATATTGTTCGAGCATCTCATAGGCCAGCCGAATCTCGGCCAGCCCCGCACCGTTGTTGCCGAATTTCTTCAGCCCGCTCGACTGCCCGGCGAGCAGGACGTGGAATTTCTGCAGTTCGGCCAGTTGCCGCACCATGCGCCCGCGCGCATCGGTGATGGTCTCCAGCCCCGGCTCCTCCATCTTCGCCCTCCGCATTTTGCGTGGGGATAGTCTGCGCCACAAAATTGAACACTTGGTTAACGCAGAAGACGCTCGCGAAGACCGATACTGGCACCGAGCAGGGTCAGGCCACCGCCGATGAGATGATAGAGATGCACGCTCTCGCCCAACAGCAACACAGCGCCGACGGCGACGAACGGGGGCTGCAGGTTCAAGAAAATTGCCGAGCGCGCCGCCCCCCAATGCGCCACACCGATCATCCAGAACAGCTGTGCGACCAGCGATGTCGCGATAGAGGCGTAGAGCACCAGCCAGACATTCTCGGCCGTGATCGGCGACGGCTCTGAGACCAGCCAGACCGGCAGCAGAACCAGCATTCCGAAGCCAAGCTGAACAAAAACCTGAACCCACAATGAGAGCGGAATCTGCCAGCGCCGCAGCAAGGCGCTGTAAAGCGCGTAGATCAAGGCCGCGATCAGCATCAAACCGTCGCCGAGGTGAAGCTCCCCACTGAACAAATCGAGCGGATGCCCCCCGGTTGTCATATAGGCCAACCCGAACAGCGAGACCCCGGCCGCCACAATGCGATGTGCCCGCACCGTCTCCCGCGCAATGGCGGCAGCGAACATGGTGGCAAACAGCGGAATCAACGCCTGGATCACGCCCGAGTTCACCGCCGTGGTGGTGTGCACCGCCTGATAGGACAGGAACTGGTAAATCGTCGTTCCAAGTCCGCCAAGAATGGCGAACTGCCACCAATGCCGCCGGATCAACGCCCGCTCCTGCCACGCCTTCGGGCCGACAAACGGGGCGATCAGCAGCCACGCCAAAGCCACGCGATACAGCGTGATCGATTCCGGAGCGATCACACCCACGGCCGTCTTCGAGACCAAGGTGTTACCGGTCCAAATCACCACGGCGCAGAAAGGCGCGAAAAGGC
>CAITEF010000150.1 GCA_903891315.1 uncultured Rhodospirillales bacterium
AACCTGCTGGCGAAGGAGTTCAAGCAGGACCGCGTGCCGGTGCGGCACTTCAATCTCGACGTGCTAGCGCAGCCGTTCAGCTTCCCCACCGATCTGGCCGACAACATCGATAGCGTGCGCGTGAACCTCCTCCGTTTGAAGCCGATCGATGGCGCGGGCGAGCGCGTCACGCTGGAGGCAATGCGCGAATTGAAGATGACCATCTGGGAGATGGCCGCGCAGCGCTTCGGGGACAACAACCCGCTCCTTGGCGGGTGGACCATCACCCAGGTGCGGTTCACCATCTGCTTCAAGCCAGAGGCGGGGGCCAGCCGTGGCAAGACCTTGCCGCTGACGATCACCAAGCCGCATGGCTGCGATCTCAAGGATTGCATCGAGCGCGAGCGGAAGATCGGCGAGAAGTACCTGCGTCGCTGGGGCCTGCAGCAGGACATCTAAGGTGGGCAAGGCACTCACCCGTGCCGCGGCCGACCTCGTGTTGGCCATCGCGGCCACGCCGACGGCGCGGATATCCAGCGCCGTCCTTCGCGACGAGTTCGAAGCCGCGGCGGCCGAGTTCGACGGCTCAGCCCTGCTGCAGAAGGACGGCCAAGACTTCGCCGCTGTCTCGCTCGCAGATCATGACGACGCACCGGTGTCCGTCACTTGGTCACCGCAGGACCAGAACTGGGGCTATTTCAGCCCCAATGTCGGCTGGGTTGCGGTGCCTGAGGACCGGCTCATCAGCTACCGCCTGAACTTCGATGCACTTCTGCCGCGCGTCGTCGCCGGGCTCTACGCCGCCAAGACCATCCCCTGCACGCCGATCATCCCGGAGCACCTATGGGAAATGGGTGATGTGAGACTTCCGGGTCAGAGCCGGCGGGTCCCGCTGTGGATTACCCGTCGCCTGACCGACCGCGCAGTTTGGGCTTCCTTTACTGAGGCTATCCGCAGGCGGCCAGCGCCGGGGCTGCGCATCGTGCTCAGCCTGACGCCGACGCATCGTCTGGAGAAGGAGATCCATCTCGGGCACAGCATCGTCGCGCTGCGCGATGTCGCCCTGGCCGCCGATCCGCTCGTCGTCGATCCGGCTATTCTCGCCGCCCGTGTCAGCGGCGGCGCACCACGCGGCGATCAGTTGATCTCCATCGCGGGAGAAGGCGGCGTGGTCTACGTTGGAAAGAAGACCTATCACTTCCCCGGCGTGAAGCAGCGCGCGGTCATCCGCACCCTTTATGCTGCCTTTGAAATAGGTGACCCGGCCTGCGTGACGGCCCAGGTCTTAGAATCGGCGGAATACAGTGCGAGCGTCAACACGCTGGAGAAGGCGTTCTCGGGCCGCGAGGACTGGCGCGAGTTCATCGCAGAGAAGGGCGGGCGCTGCTGGATGTTCTACTGACCAGCGTACGCGCCTCTTCGCCGAAAGCCGCCCTCTGGGCGGCTTTTTGCTGTCTGCCACCTAATTCTTCGATTCTTACCTTCGCTCCTACCTGGCTCCTGCCCGGCCCCTACCTGCCCCTCCCGCATCTTCCCCGCAGTCGTTCGACACGACGCGGAGAAGATAGCGATGACCAAAACCCACGTCACCCAGACCGAACTGGCACGCCGCTGGAGCATCAGTCCGCGCACGCTTGAGCGTTGGCGCTGGATCGGCGAGGGCCCGCGCTTCCTCAAGATCGGCGGCCGCGTGCTCTACCGGCTCGACGAGATCGAG
>CAITEF010000151.1 GCA_903891315.1 uncultured Rhodospirillales bacterium
AGGTCAGGCTGGCGAGTGGCGCACAGCTTTGCAATTGTTGCGAGAGACCGAGTCGCAATGGCCGGAACGGTCCAACCAGTTGCACGCCCGTCTGGTCGCCACTTTCACCACCGCGCTGCAATCGGCCTCCCAAGGCGCGCTCAAGCCATTCGATGCTGTCGCTCTCGCCGCCGAGAATGCAGACCTGATGCCCCAGGGGGAAGCGGGGCTTACCTTGGCGCGCCGGCTGAGCGACCAGCTTATCGCCCTCGAACTGCCCGACCGTGCCGCTGGCGTGCTCGAAAAAATGGTGCAATCCACCCCCGCTGGCCAGGCGAGGGCAAGTTTCGGCGGTCAACTCGCCACAGCCCGGCTTCAGTCGGGTGACAGCGTCGGAGCGATGAAAGCGCTCGCCGACACGTCCGCTGAATCCCTGCCGCCCGATCTGCTGGAGCGTCGCGGTCTGGTGTTTGCCGATGCGGTGGCGGCGCAGGGGGATTTTCCATCGGCCCGGCTCGCATTGCTTCAGATCGACACAGAAACCGCCGATCACAAACTGGCGGCATTGGCAGAGTCCAGTGGGCACTGGCCAGAGGCAGTTGAGGCATGGCGCGCCCTGGCTTCACGGATCATCCCTCCGACCGGCGTTGTGCATGAAGCGGGCGTGCAAGTGCTGCTCAGGCTGGCCGGAGCTGCCGCGCAGGCCAAGGATGATGTGGCTTTGACCAGCCTGCGCTCGCAATTCTTGCCGCGCCTGCCCAAAGGGCATGATGCGGACCTGTTTGATTTTCTCACATCAGGCCACGTCGCCAGCTCCACCCAGCTGCCTGCGATCCGACGGGATCTCGTGCTGGGCGGCGCGTCAGGGGGCGCGCCCGTCGGCGGCTCCTGAAGCGGCCCGCTCACCGCAGGCAAGATATGCGTGAAATATTCACCCTGGGGTCGATTTCTTCTTGCGTCCCCCCCCTCTTTACATCAAATTCCGCCGCCTTGGCCCCAGGGGGCCCGCTCATTCGGAGCGGTGCCCAACAGGCCGTCTGCTGGTTGGAAGGGTTGGTGCCATGAACGCACTCTCGCCACTGGGGATGGTCTCGGATTTCCCGAGCGATAACCAGGTTACAATTGTTCCGGTCGAAATCGACTCGGGGGAGCAAAAGGATTATTTCGTCGAACGCGACGGAATGAAGTTCGCTGGCACGCATCTGCTGGTCGATCTTTGGGGTGCAACGAATCTCGACGATCCGGCGCATATCGATGCGGCTCTTCGTGAATCGGCGATCATTTCGGGTGCAACGATCCTGCATTCGCATTTCCACCACTTCTCGCCGAATGGCGGCGTGTCGGGCGTGCTCGTGCTGGCCGAAAGCCACATCTCGATTCACACGTGGCCGGAAAAGAACTTCGCCGCCATCGATCTGTTCATGTGTGGTCTTTGCGATCCGAACAAGGCGATCCCTGTGCTGCAGGCCGCCTTCAAGCCGAACCGTATCGACTGCGACGAACAACGCCGCGGTCGCGTATACTAAAAACTTGCCGGGGGCGTTCATCGTCTCCCAACCGCGATTGACGACAATGCGGGCCGGACGGCAACGTCCGGCCCTTCTTTGTGAGGAGAGCCGACATGGCCACTGATTCCTGGGTGAACGAGACGCTGTACGACAATTGGGGTCAGCGCTTTCTGATCAAGCGCGAACTCGCCCGCGTGCAGAGCGACTTTCAGGACATCATGATCTTCGAAAGCTTCTTCCACGGCCGCGTCATGCTGCTCGATGGCGTGGTGCAGATCACCGAGGGCGACGAGTTCGTCTATCAGGAAATGATCACCCATGTGCCGCTGATCGCGCATGGCCATGCCAAGAACGTGCTCATCATCGGTGCCGGTGACGGCGGCGTGCTCAAGCGCGTGCTGCAGCACAAGGGCGTCGAGCGCGCGGTGATGGTGGAGATCGACGGTGAAGTGATCCGCCTCGCGAAAGAGTTCCTGCCCAACATCGCCGGTGACGCCTGGACCAACAAGCGCGCTGACGTGATCGTGGGTGATGGCATCGACTATGTCCGCCGTGCCCCTGATGCCAGCTTCGACGTGATCATCGTCGACAGCACCGACCCGATCGGTGTGGGGGAGGTGCTGTTCACTGACGAGTTCTATCAGAACTGCGCCCGCATCTTGACCGCCAATGGTCTGATCGTGAACCAATGCGGCGTGCCGTTCATGCAGGCCGACGAATTGCGCGAGACCAGCATACGCCGCGCGCATTTCATCCCCAATGTCGGTGCCTATGTC
>CAITEF010000152.1 GCA_903891315.1 uncultured Rhodospirillales bacterium
CCTCGAATCGGCCATTGGCGCAGGAGCCTATCTGCGCCTGATGAATCCGCACGCCTGCCGCCTCAGCGGCAGGCACCACATTGCCGAATTGATGCGGCTTGGCGACGACGAATTCCATGTCGTCCACATCCACCACAATCTCGCTCTCATACCGCGCATCGGAATCGGCCGAGACTTCCTCATATGGCTTGTCGGTGCGCGTGCGCAGATAATCCCGCGTCCGATCATCCGCATCGAACATCGCGAATTTCGCCCCCAACTCCACCCCATGCGCCGAGAGACACATCCGGCTGTCGATGGACAGATGCTCCACCAGCGAGCCCTTGTATTCGATGGATTTGTTGCCCGCGAAATCATCGCCATAACGCCCGGCGAGTGTCAGGATGATATCCTTGGCGATCGGATAATTCGGCTGGCGGCCGTTGAGGATAATCTTGATCGTCTCCGGCACCTGAAACCACAACTCGCCGAACAGCAGCGTGTAGAGCATGTCCGCCCGCGTGATCCCGGTGCCGCCCGCATTCAGCGCGCCGTAGCTGACGCAGTGCGAATCATTGCCCACCACCAGCTCACCCGGCCGCATCAGCCCGTAATCGGCCATCATCTGATGCGCGATGCCGGGCTCGGCATCGTGGAAGGTTGAAATCCCCAGCCGTTCGACCTCGCGCCTAATCTTCGCGTTGATGTCGGCGAGTGCCTGACTCAACGCAGGCTGGTGGTGATCGAGCAGGACGAACACGCGATCCTTGTCCCACACCCGCGGCAGCCCGTCCTTGAACCCGGCCTGCACGGCGAGATCGATCATCGGCTCGTTGGCATGATAATGGCACATCGCGCCATCGATGCGCGCCTCCACCAGATCCCCGGCATAGGCGGGCGCGCCTGCGAGGTTGTTCCGAGAGAGGATTTTTTCAGCGATGGTCTGACCCATTTGCGGTCTCCGATCATTCATTCGGTCTGACACCAACAGCCCCATTCACTCACCCGTCATTGCCACGTCGCCTGCGGCTCCTCGCAATGACGAGAAAGGGATCATCAGGCGGTTCCGTTGGATTGATATTTCTTCAGCATTTCGGGCGAGAAATAGAGCCGCTCCAGCTCCTGCTGCTTCTCCAACCCCTCGCCATCCGGCGGCACTTCCGGGTGATGATAGGGGCGACCCGCCCGGCTCTCAGCAAACCGATCCCAGGCCGCCATCCCGTTCTTGCCAAAATCGCGCATGAAATCGGACATCGCCGCCCAGATCACGTGATGCGCGAGGCGCGGCAGCCAAGCGATGGTGCAGCCCAGTTCGAGATGCTCCTCGAAGCTCAGATAGCCCGGCAGCTTGCCCTTCATGAAAGAGAACGGACCGTCCACAACCGCCCGCGCGGTGCGGATCTCGTCCTTGGAATGCGGCGATTCCAGCTGCACCCAATCCACGCCAGCGACCTCGCGATAGGCGCGCAGCCGGGCCAGCGTGTCATCGAACGAAGAATTCGACGCATCACGCGCGTAGCACTGCGCCATGATCACGAAATTTGGGTCGAGCTCGTTCTTCATATCCACCGCCGCCCGATAGCGGGCCAGCGCCTGCTCCATCGGCACCACTTCCAGCCCCGCAGATTGCGTCTTGCGCTTGCCCTCGATCGGCTGATCATCGATCCGCACGCCCGCGATCCCGGCCTGAATGCAATCCCGCACCATCCGCCGCACCGCCATGATGCCGCCATGGCCAGTGTCGCCATCCATCATCACCGGGAACTCAACGCTGCCGGCGATCCATCCCGCAACCTGCACGCATTCGGACAGCCCAATCGTCCCCACATCGGCCATGCCGGTGTACCCACCGACCACACCGCCAGTGCCGACGAAGCCGACTTCGCACCCCTCCGCCTCCATCACCCGCGCGAGTGCGGCAGTCGGCGGATGCAGCACCGGCAGAACCTTGCCCTGCCGGTGGATCAAGTGCTGGAGGCGCTCGGTCTTCGCACTCATGCGACAGCCTCTGCCCCGGCCTTCGCCAGATCGAGCGCCCGCAACGCCGCCTCACGCCCGGCGATACGGCCAAACACCGCGCCCGCCATCAACCCGGTGCTGCCCGGATAGTTGAAGTAATACAGCCCCCCCACCAACTCGCCCGCCGCGAACAGACCCGGCAGCGGACGGTTCTCAATGGTGAGCACATGCGTCGTCTCATCGATCTTTAACCCACCAAATGTGAAGGTGATGCCGCAGCCGACCGAGTAGGCCTCGAATGGGGCCTTTTCCAGCGTGTTGGCCCAATTGGTCTTGTTGAACTTCAGGCCAACTGTCGTGCGGCCATCCTTGATGTTCGGATCGAACGTCACGTCTTTCTTGATCGAGGCGTTATAGGCCTCCACTTCTTCGACGAAGTTCTGAACGCTCACATCCTGCATCTTGGCCGCGAGTTCGGCGAGCGTGTCGGCTTTCACCTTCGTCGCACCGCGCAGTTTGTATTCATCGCGCAACAGATGTGCCACCTGGGCGTCGAACACCTGCCAGGCGAAGCTGCCCGGCTGTTCCAAGACGATCTTGCCGTATTTGGCATAGGTGTAATTGCGGAAATCCGCCCCCTCATCGAGGAACCGACGCCCTTCCGAATTGACCATGATCCCGAACGGATAGCTGTGCCGATAGCCGGTATGATGCCCGTCATCATCGCCGAATTCAGAGGCGTTGCGCTCCCACGCCACCGAGTGGCAGCCTGACCATTGGCCATAGGATTGCGCGCCAGCGGCCAGCGCCATCTGGATGCCGTCGCCTGTGTTGTAACGGGTGCCGCGCACCTTCGCGAGATCCCAGCCTGGGCCGAGATAGCGCGCCCGCCATTCCCGATTGGCCTCGAACCCGCCGCTGGCGAGAACCACCGAGCGGGCACGAATGTTCTGCTCGATGCCATCGATATTGGCCATCACACCTTCGATGGTCTCGTTGGTGCGCAGCAGGCTGAGGGCGCGGGCATTGTAGCGGATCTCGATGCCGTGCTTGTCACAGGCGTCGTAGAGCGATTCCACGAGGCCCACGCCGCCGCCATTGGCATAGATCACCACGCCGCCGAAGAACTTGAAGCGGCCATTCACGTTGTACGCCTGCCGCCCATAATTCGGCACAAACCGAACCCCACGCGTACGCAGCCACTGCACCGTGTCGGTGCTGTTGAGCACGATCACTTCGGCCAGTTGCGGGTCGATATTGTATTGGGTGATGCGGAACAGATCATCCAGATAGGTCTCGACCGAGTATTCGCCGAAATCGGTGCGGTCGATCTCGTCTTGCGTCAGGTCCGGGACGATCTTCTTGATGTCCTCCGCCCCGTGATGAACCATGCGGAACCCACCGCCGGTGAACGCCGAATTGCCGCCGCGCTTCTCGAACGGCGCGCGTTCCAGCACCAGCACGCGAGCCCCGTGTTCGCGGGCGGACAGCGCTGCGCTGAGGGCCGCGTTGCCGCCACCGACCACGATCACGTCATAGATATCGTCCATCTCAATCCTCTTTCGTCGTCATGGGGGGCACGCGCAGCAGTCGCGTCAGCAGCGAAATCTCGGGCAGTTTCTCAACGGTGAAGACCAGATCGAGCAGGTCGTCGGCCAGTTCCGGTGCCAGCACGCGCGCGGTGACGAGGCGGAATTTCTGGATGATCTCGTCTTGCGACAGTGGCCGATGCGAACTGCCGCGCCGCTGTTCGTTGAACGCCGACAGCGTGCGCCCATCGTTCAGCACCGCCGCAACGCGCGACGCGTGGCGCTTGCCGACACCGCCCGCGTCGAGCTCCGGGTCAGCGATAATGTCGACGCGCTCAACCAGCGCCAGAATATCCGGGGCAACCAGACGGTCCTCAGCGTATTGCTCGGCAAACACCACGCCATCGAGCAGCTTCGCCGCCGCCGCATAGCGCCCGTTCATCTGGGCGGCGACGATGCTCTCCGGCACGTAAGGCCAGCCAACATTGCGCGCCGCCTTGGTCGTCATGTGCACGGTGAGATGGTCGAGATTCTCGGCGGTCACACCTTGCCGCATCAAATCGTCCAACCCGTCGATGATGGTGTGTGCGCTCGCACAGGCGGCGTGGATCTTGAAGCCGACCAGCGCTGTCTCCCATCGCAAGCCGAGATCGCGCGTGAGTTCGTTCATGTCCGGATTTTCGGTCAGCGTGGACATAAAGCCGCCAAACGCCACCTCCAGCACATCCGTGCTGCCAGTGAACCCACGCCGCGCCAGCACCGCGCCGAGCACGCCCGCCTGCGCGGCATGACCGGCATGGAACCGCTTCGTCATCGCCCCGGCGCGCGCGCAATACAGTCCCGCCGCCTGGGTCGCCGCGATGCCGATGGCGTGCGCCGTCTGATCCGCATCCAGCCCCAACACCCGCGCCGCCCCCGCCGCCGCCGCGATGCAGCCGACGGTGCCGGTGGCGTGATAGCCCCGCGCCCCATGCGGCACGCCGGTGGCGATGCCCACCCGGATGCCGACCTCGTAGCCCGCGATGATCGCCGCCAGCACTGTCTCCCCGTCCGCGCCTTCGGTCTCAGCGAGCGCCAGCACGGCGGGGATCACCACCGCCGCCGGATGGATCATCGCGCGGACATGCACGTCATCGATCTCAAACCCGTGCAGCGACGTCCCATTCGCCAACGCCGCCGCCGCTGGACCTACCTGCGCGGAATGCCCCCAAACCGTGGCCCCCCCGCCGCCCGCCATCTCCTCGGCGACAGCAGCACTGATCTGGCCCCATTCGAGTTGCGAGCCATACAGCCCACAACCCAACCCATCGAGCAGACACAGCCGCGCATGCGCCTGCACCGCGTCGGGAACATCCGCCAGTTCCAAAAGCGCTGCGAATTCCGCCAGAACGCGGGTCGGGCCGGGTTCGCTCATCAGAGGCCGATGCCTCCGGCTTGATATTGCAGATCAAACACATCGCGGAACGGGTCGAGCTTGGCATTGGCCAAGCCGTTGGCCACCATCGCCTGCCCGACATAGGACCACCATTTGTCGGCCTGCGCGCGCGTCATCGAGACTTGCGGATTGATCCGCGGATAGGCGAGTTGCAGCAATTCGACCTTGGTGCCCGCCCATTTGGAGATCTGCGGGATCATCTCGTCCTTGCTGGCATTGGTGAACACCGCATTGGCGTCTGCCAATGCCGCCATGAACCGTTTCGCTGCATCCGGCTTTTCCGCCAGGAACGCCCGATTGCCCATCAGGAACGTCATCGGCGGCGGACCTTCGCCGAAATCGCCATTGCGGGCAGACATGAACAGCCGCCCCGCCTTGGTGCTCATCGCGATGGTGGTGGTGGGCTC
>CAITEF010000153.1 GCA_903891315.1 uncultured Rhodospirillales bacterium
GTGCCCGTGGCGGCGGCGGTTGTGCCGTCGCCGCCGCCTGGGCTGCCACCAAGACCAGTCGCAGGATTTCGTTCATCGCTCAGCGCGTCAGCAGACGGCCGCCGAGATAGCCGACGCCGAGCACGACCAGCAGCGCTAACACCGGCTGCTCCTCGATCTGATGGCCGAGCGCCTTGGCGGATTTGCAGCCTTCCGCCGAGGCGTTGCGATAAAGCCGGGTCGCGCTGTCCTCGATCTGCTCGGCGGCACTCTGGGCGCTCGCAGTGGCGCTGGTCCTGAGATGGGCCAGCAGGGTGCCGATGTCGCGCTTCAGCGCAGCAACGTCTTCCTGCAGGGCCAGCAGGGTCGGGTCGGAGGAGATGCTATTGCTCATGACGCGGGGGTTCCTGAAGATGTGAGGCGAAGAGCTGGATGAATCCCTGGAAAATCCGCAAGAGAGCGAGTGCTGAATTCGCAAATCACGCGCAACTCACGACAAAACCCTCGGCATTTTCTGTGAAAAACGCCGACAAGAATTCAATTTTTCGAGTTTATACTCATTAAATTAGCCTGAAGAACTGGGCACAAAGCCGAATTCCACAATTTTGGTATAGCAAATCTTCGAGAATTCGCTGTAGGATCGGAAACTACTCACCTCGCTATAGGGGAGAACGCGCGTGCCCGGGCTTGCTGGGCCCGCGCTACCAATTGCGTGCCCATCCAGACCGCCCCACTGCCAAAGGCCAGATCCATGACTGGGCCAACCCCACTCCCGCACGGGCCTGTTATACCCGCCAACGGGAAAACTGCCGCGTTCTCGGCCCCTCACTCCACGTTTGCGGTCGTTGGAATCGGAGCATCCGCCGGCGGCCTCGTGGCCTGTCAGGAATTCCTCGACACCCTGCCGGACGATAACGGCATGGCGTTCATCCTGGTGCAGCATCTCGACCCGACGCATCCCAGCCTGATGGTCGAATTGCTGGCACGGCACACCCGCATGCAGGTCATCCAGGCCAGCGAGGGGATGCTGATCGTCCGCGACACGCTTTATGCGATCCCGCCCGGAACCTATCTGTCGGTCGAGCACGGCGCGTTGCATCTCACCGCGCCTGACGCGCCGCACGGGGCCCGCCTGCCGTTCGACTTTCTGCTGCACTCGCTCGCCGAGGAATACGCAAACCGCGCGGTTGCCGTGGTGCTGTCGGGCACCGGGGCTGATGGCAGTATCGGCCTGAAAGCGATCCAGCAGCATGGTGGTTTCATCATCGCCCAGAAGCCGGACGAGGCAGAGTATGACGGCATGCCGCGTGCTGCGATATCCACCGGCCTGGTGGATATCGAGCTGCTCATTGGCGACATTCCCGAGGCGCTGATCGGCTACAACGAGACGCTGGCCACCACGGCTGCTGCTCCCGTCGCCAAGGTGGGAAAAAGCGAGGCTGCGTCCTCCAATCTGGCCGAGATTATTGACCTTCTGCGCAGCCGGAGTGCGCATGATTTTACCCTGTACAAGCCCGGCACGCTGCAACGCCGGATCGAGCGACGCATCGGGATGGTCGGACTGCCTGCTGGCGGCATGGATCGCTATCTCGACATGCTGCGTTCCACGCCCAGCGAATTGGAGATGCTGGCCAAGGATCTGCTGATCCATGTCACCAGTTTCTTCCGCGACCCCAAAGTGTTCGAAACCTTTGCCGATACCACGCTGCCCGACTTGATCAAGCGCCACGATATCACGACGCCAATTCGGATCTGGGTTGCCGGGTGCAGCACCGGTGAGGAGACCTATTCGCTGGCGATGGTGCTGCAGGAGCAGATCGCCAATATCGGCAGCGATCTGAAATTGCAGATCTTCGCTTCCGACATCGACCCCGACGCGGTCGCCGGCGCGCGTGACGGTCTGTATCCGCACAGCATCGAGACGCTGGTCTCGAAGGAGCGGCTGGCGCGATTCTTCAACCGCGAGCTCGGCGGCTATCGGGTAACGCCGGAACTGCGCAGCACGGTGGTGTTCACCGTGCAGGATCTGCTCTCCGACCCGCCATTCTCGCGCCTGGACATGATCTCGTGTCGCAACGTGCTGATCTATCTGCGCCCGGAGGCGCAGGCGAAGGTGATCTCGCTCTTCCATTTCGCCCTGTGCCAGGATGGCGTTCTGCTGCTCGGCAATGCCGAGACCATCGGTCCGCATCAGGCGTTTTTCGACATCGTCAACAAATCCGCCCGGCTCTACCGCCATGTCGCCCGTGCGAGGCCCGGTGAGACGAGTTTCACCGTCACCCAGCCCGACCCGACCCGGACGCCGTTGCGCGCTGAGTCCAACCGGATCGGCGCACGTCAGGCCACCTTGGCGGAAACCTGCCGAAGGCTGGTGCTGGAGAGCTACGCACCGGCGGCGATCTTGATCAACGCCAAGCGGGAAGTGCTCTATTCGCTCGGCCCGGTGGATCGCTATCTGCGGATGCCCACCGGCCAGCCGAGCCTTGAAGTCTTGGCGATGGCCCGTCCCGGCATGCGCTCGCAGTTGCGCGAGGCGATCGAGATGGCGGGAAGGCAGAAAAACCGGGTCATCACCGGCGCGCATGTGACGCTGCATGGCGAGGTGAAATCGTTCAACATCGAGGTCCACCCGGTGCCGAGCGAACAGAACGATCTGCTGCTGCTCTGCTTTGTCGACGCTAGACCGCCCAGTCTGGTTGGCGCGTCGGCCCTGGCTTCCGGCCCCGATACTCAGCGTGAGCTCGAATTGCAGCACGAGTTGGAGATCACCCGCACTGATTTGCACACGGCCATCCGCAATCTGGAAATCTCCGGCGAGGAGCAATCGGCGGTCAATCAGGAAGCGCAGTCGATCAACGAGGAATACCAATCCACCAACGAGGAACTGCTGGCCTCGAAGGAGGAGCTGCAATCGCTCAACGAGGAACTCACCGCGCTGAACAGCCAGTTGCAGGAGACCCTCGAACGCCAGCGCGCCA
>CAITEF010000154.1 GCA_903891315.1 uncultured Rhodospirillales bacterium
ACATCCGGCGCCCCCTGGGCCGTCCAGCCCGATCCGCTGAGCCCCTTCAGCAACAGCGCCCGCTCCTCCGCCACCGCCTCCGGCCCGGCAAAGCCCGAAAACCGCAGCACTGCCTTGGTCTCACCGGGCACTTCCACCAGCTTCACATCCGGGTCGGTCGGCACCGGCAAAGTGGCCATCGTGTATTGGCTCGGCATGAAGAAGCGGATCGTCCAGCGACCGTCGCGGTTCTCCTGCGACACCGGAACCGTCATCGCGATCTTCTCCGACGCCTCGGCAACGGATTGGGCCACCGGGGCGGTCATCGCCACCTTTGCCTGGGTGTGGTTCTCGCCGAAAATATAGGCCGCGACCTTGCGGAATCCCGCATTGCGGGCGGCATATTCCTCACCAGCGACGGTGGCTTCAGCGGCGATGCGCGGGCCGTATTGGCGAATTTCCACGTCACCCACGCGAGCGACCACGTCGAAATGCGGCTCCTCGGTGCCCGAGCGAATTCCAACCACGGTGCACCCCGCCAAAATCACGCCGGAAACCAGGACTGCCAATGCGCGCATCACCGCCTCCAACGAACAAGTCAGTATATTGGAGCGTTCGGCCAAGTTGGCCAGAGCCGGACATTACCCATGCGAGCAAAAAAGACGGCCTACAGCGCGCCTTCCAACTCCCGCTGCATCGCCTCACGCATCAGGAATTTCTGCATCTTGCCGGTCACCGTCATCGGGAATTCCTCCACGAAGCGGATATGGCGTGGGATCTTGTAATGCGCGATCTGATCACGGCAGAAAGCGCGTAGACCCTCAGCGGTCAATTCATGGCCCGCCCGCAGCTTCACCCAGGCGCACAGCTCCTCGCCGAATTTGTCGTCCGGCACGCCGAACACCTGCACATCGGCGATGGCCTCATGGCGGTAGAGGAACTCCTCCACCTCGCGCGGGTAGATGTTCTCGCCGCCACGAATCACCATGTCCTTGATCCGGCCGACGATGGCGCAATAGCCCTCCTCGTCCATCGTCGCGAGGTCGCCGGTGTGCATCCAACCGGCGGCATCGATCGCCCCGCGTGTGCGCTCCTCATCGCCCCAATAGCCGAGCATCACCGCATAGCCGCGCGTGCACAGCTCGCCCGTCTCGCCCGGAGCCACCACCCTGCCCTCGGCGTCGATCACCTTCGCCTCCATATGCGGATGCACCCGGCCCACCGTCGAGACGCGGCGTTCCAGCGGATCGTCCAGCGTGGTCTGGAAACTGACCGGGCTGGTCTCGGTCATGCCGTAGCAGATGGTGAGGTCGGTCAGATGCATATGCGCGATGCAGCGTTTCATCAGTTCGATCGGGCAGTTCGAGCCTGCCATCACGCCCGTCCGCAGGCTGGAGACATCAAACTCGGCAAAGCGCGGGTGATCGAGTTGGGCGATGAACATCGTCGGCACGCCATACAGCGAGGTGCAACGCTCGCCCGCCACCGCCTCCAGCGTTGCCAGCGGATCGAACCCCTCGCCGGGGAAGACCATCGCCGAGCCATGCGTCAGGCACGCCATCACGCCGATCACCATGCCGAAGCAGTGATAGAGCGGCACCGGAATGCAAACGCGGTCGTCCTTCGTGTAGGCCATCGTCTCGCCGATGAAATGGCCGTTGTTGAGGATATTGTGATGCGTCAGCGTGGCACCCTTGGGGGCCCCGGTGGTGCCGGAGGTGAACTGGATGTTGATCGCGTCATCGCTCTGCAGCACATCCTGCAGCACGACCAGCTGTGCCACCCCCGCCTCGGTGACACGGGCCTCGACGTCGCCGAACGCAAACGCGCCGGGAATGCTGAGCGCGCCGATCTGCACGATGATGCGCAGGCTCGGCACCTTCGCCGCACGGACCGCACCGGGCGTGGCACCCGCAAGCTCCGGCATCAGGGTCTGCAACATCC
>CAITEF010000155.1 GCA_903891315.1 uncultured Rhodospirillales bacterium
CGGCACCTTGCCTTCGCGCAACAACACGCGGGCAAAATCGTAAACCAGACGATCAGAATCCGCATCGAAAGGCGGCGTTTGGCCCTGGCCGATAGCGTCGATCACCGCCTGCGGAACGCCCTGGCTGGCCGCGATTTTCGCGTGGGCATACCACTCGTAATCCGCCTTCCAATGCTGGCCGACGCAGAGAATGGCGAGTTCGCGCAAACGCTGCGGCACCGAGCATTGAAACCGGATGAACACGCCGACTTGCTCGACGCGCGAGCAGAGTTCGGCTGACGTCAGCAAAGCCTGGAATGGCCCGCCAACCCCACCACGCCCGCTGCTTGCGATGCTGTCCCAAACCGGGATTTGCGCAGGCTCCAACCCTTCGCGGGTCAGTTCAGGCAGGCGGCTCATTCTGCCGCCTCCGCGACCGGCTGGAAGGCAGGCATCACTTCATTGGCAAAGGCGCGCAGATTGCCAACCGAGGCATTCGGATCAACCAGCAGAATGTTGTTCACGCCACCCGCTTCAAGCTGCTTGAGACGCGCGATCACCTCTTCCGGCATGCCGAGCAAAGGCGCGGTGTCCTGCTCAACCGTGTCGGCCAGCTTGTCACGTGCCAGATCGCCGATCACGCCGACCACACGCTTGCGGGTCTCGAACGCGGCCTTCCTCTCATCGTCGCTGTGCACCATCTGCAACGCACGGGCGACCGCGACCATGTCGGAGTTGTAGGGGCGACCGATCTTCTCGCATTCGTCGCGATAGGCGTCGACGCGGGCGATGATCTGATCGGTCTGCGCCAACTGGTCGAGCAGCAGGTTGAACCCCTCACGCGCGGCGCGGCGTACGCTGTCAAAGCTGCCAGCGGCGAGCCACATCGGCGGATGCGGGCGCTGCACGCAGCCGGGTTCGACGATGATGTTCTCGAAGTTCCAGCGCTTGGTGTGCAGGCTGAACCGCTCCTCGCTGGTGAGCGCCTTGCGGATCACATCGATGGATTCGTTGAAGCGCTCGGTGGATTCCTCAATCGGGATGCAGAACCCGTCGAATTCCATCTGCCGATAGCCCTTGCCGACGCCGAAATCGAAGCGACCGCCGGAGAGCAGATCAAGCGTTGCCACCTGCTCGGCGATCAGCACCGGGTTGTGCCAGGGCAGCACCACGACGGCAGTGCCAAGGCGGATGCGGCTGGTCTTGGCAGCGAGATAAGCAAGCAGAGTGAGCGATGACGACACCTGGCCCTGTCCGGTGAAGTGATGCTCGACCATGAACATGCTGTGAAAGCCCAGCTTTTCGGCTTCCACCACATAGTCGATGAAGCTCTGATAGCCCTGGCTGTCCTCGATGCCGACGCTGCGCTTGGTGCGCGCGCCCCCAAACAGTCCAAATTTCATCGCCGCCTCCCATGCGGGTTTCGTCAGGATCGGATGGTGGAGAACGTTGACGCGTCAGGGAAGTCAGCAATCGGCATTTCTTCCGTGACGCTTTGTCTTCAATGCACCTCATCCGTCATTGCGAGCGCAGCGCGACAATCCAGGAGTGCCGCCAACTGATCCTCGGTTGCCGCTCCTCGAAATGACGAACAAGGAGAATCATTCCGGAACATCTGGAAATTCACTTTTGCTCTAGCCTAGCATCCACGAACCTGATCACATGGCTCAAAGTGATCAAACTATAACAAACGTTGCGGGGAGCACGTCGGGATGTTCGATCCTACAGCCGCTTTGAATGCGGTTGCGGCGGGCGTATTGCTGGGAGGGTTCTATGCGGCTGTGGCGCTCGGGATCGCCATCGCATTCGGCATGCTCGACATCCCCAATCTCGCGCATCCGGCCTTCGTGGTCGTCGGCGCGTTTTCGACCTGGGTGCTGAACACCGAACTCGGGATCGATCCGATCATCGCGGGCATTCTGATGAC
>CAITEF010000156.1 GCA_903891315.1 uncultured Rhodospirillales bacterium
GAAAATATATACTATGTGCCGCAAGGGAGCGCATAGGAACATTCGACGTGTCAATAATGCCGATCCCGTTGGCCACTGGATAGTATTGTGTCCAAACGTTGGGAGCAAGCACGGCGCTGAACCCGCCACCCGTGAATGGGTGATCCATGGCGATAAGAAAACTGATCTTCCACGCCATAACGCGGCCCAGGAACGACATATTTTGCTCAGAATCCTGAATGGTATCCACACGGGAGAACCAATCATCAGCCACAACGAAATATAAAACGGCCAATACGACGATATATAGCAATCCCAGCGTCACCTTCTGGCGCGAATTCACCAAGAGCGTGACGGCCAGAACGGCCAAGCCTAGGACGCCGCCGCGCGAACCGCTTGAGATCACAGTTATAACAAAAGCGATAATAAGAGAAAGAAATGCATAGCGTATACGACGGTCTTCCGAATATTCGTAAAGATAAAAAGACAATGGAACTGCCATTTCCATTGCCAAAGCTACGCCATTATTATCGCCAAGACCAGCAACGCCGTCGACTTTATGCCCACCGCCACTGACGATGTAGGCGGCGGCCTCGAATCCACCGACCAATCCCATCGAAATAACCACCACCACGACGCAGGCGTGCAATCTGAGTCGGTTGTGAACAATCCCCAGCATGGCAACAAACAGCACGAAAACTTTGGTAATCTTGTCGTAGTTATAGTCGAAATCGATAATGTCATAGAGTGGTAAAAAATCTGATATTGAGCAGAAAATAATGAATAAAATGAATAAAATGAGCAAAGAATCCAGGTAAAAATCCTTCTTTTCACGGCGTCCCATCAACGTGATGAACGTCGCTGCGGCAACGATCTTGTTGAACGGCACCGAGACCATAAATTCGTAGAGCCGCAAATTCGGAGTGGCCAACGCAATCCAGAGCCACAGGAGAATCGCGGACAGTGAGGAGAAGAATGCCGTCGGAAATAAGACGATCCAGATCATCGCAAACAGAATATCACGCATCGCGTTTGGCCTTCTCGCGGGAGGCTTCGCTGCGCGCCGCTTCCTTGTCGCTCTTGTCGAACTTGTAACGGAACAACCCGGTCATGCCGGTGCTCGAAGCGTCGCGTTCGTCACGGATGCCCTGAAAAATCAGGATCGCCAAGGCGATTGCGTCAAGGAGGAAGAAGGAGGTTTCCATACGATGTCAGCTTTGTCCCGAAGAGGCCTGGAAGGCGGCTCGATAGGCGGTGAACATCGCCAGATCGCTGAAATCGCGCTCGGCACGCAGGCGATTTTCGTCTCCAATCCGCCGCCGCATCCCCGGATCGGCAAGCAAGCGGGCCAGGGAATCAGCGAGGGCGTCTGATGTTGGGCGCACCACATAGTCCAGATTGGCGGAGCAGACCATGCGGGCGACATCTCCCACGGCGGTGGCGGCGATTGGCAGGGCAGAGGCCATCGCTTCCAGCAGCGAAATTGGCATCTGCTCTGTGTCTGACGACAAGGCGAAGATGTCAAACGCGGCCAGTGCTTCGACCGGATTGTCGCGATGGCCGGTGAAACTGACACGGTCTGCAATGCCGAGTTCGACGGCGCGGTTGCGCAACTCCGGCAGCATCGGGCCGTCGCCGACAATCACCAGACGGGCCGGCAGGTCGTCAGGCAGCAGGTGAAACGCTTCGAGCAGACGACCAATATTCTTTTCGGCACGCATCGCAGCGACGGTGCCGATCACCGCCACACCGTCCCTGCTCCCGCTGGCCTTGCTCCCGCTGGCGGGCGGGAACCGGGCGATATCAATGCCGTTGGGGATGTTAAGCAGATTGCGCTCCGGCAGTCGCCAGACATCGCGGGCAATTCCGAGCAGCACCTGCGAGGGGAGGATCACGCGGCTGCGGCGCAACACCAGCCGCCGCGTCCAGACCCGTCGGGGAATTTGGCGTGCGCGCTCCTCAGGGCCGAAGCCGTCCTCGATATGGATGTGGCGTACTAGGGGCCGGATCGCGTTGGCCAACGCCCATTCGATGGAACCCCAATTGTTGGTCACCAACAGATCGGGCTTTTCGCGGCGCAGAAAAGCACGGATGCGGCGGATATTGCCGAGCGTGTCGCCCTTGATCAGTCCGGCGTCGGGGAAGCGCAGATCAAGGCCCGGCGCCAGACGTTCGCGAGCGGCCAGATTGCCGTCCATCGCGATCACGTCGTGGCGGAACTCATCGCCGAAATGATTGGCCAGGGCGGCAAAGCGCACCTGCGGGCCGCCCACTGCGAAGGTGGCGAAGACGCTGAGGATGCGCATTCGGCTGTCCTTCATCCCCAATCTTGTATCATGCGTGGACGTCAATCGCACGCGCGATGAACCCGGCCTCGGTCGCTTCCGGCTGCCAGGACAGATCACGCTTGGCGTCCGAACAATCAAAGCGCGCCGTCAGGCCGCGCGAGAGGAAATCGCGCAGTGGCGGCATCGCCACTTTCCGCCCGGCGGCGCGCTTGACCAGCCATTTGCCGATATCCTCCGCCCACAGGAAACGCGGTGATTGCGGGTGGAAGCGCAGCGGGCGGCCGAGGGCTCTTGCGAGCCAGCCGAGATAGGTCTGCGCCGAGGGCTGCACGTCGCCGACAAGATTGTAGCACTGCCCTTCGATCCCCGGCGCATTGGCCGCGCCGATGATGGCACTCGCCACATCCTGCGCCAGCACCCAGGGCAGGGGGTTCGTCCCGGCATTCCAGCCGATGCAATGCTGCTCGGTGTTGAAGAAGCCCAAGCCGGAATGGAACGGCGAGGTGCCTTCCCCCACCACCAAGCCAGGCCGCAGGATCACCACCGGCAGCGCCTCTGCCGCATGGAGACGCAGCAACATCCGATCCGCCAGCACCTTGGCCCGCGCGTAATCACCGCGCTCCGTCTCGCGCGGATCGGGCGGCGTCGCCCCGGTGATGGTGCCCGCATCCGGGCCGCAATAGAGCGAGGCGATCGAGCCGACATGGACTATCCGTCGCACGCCGAGCTTCTGGCAGATCCGGGCGATCTTCTCCGCCCCACCCACCATCGCGGCCTCGATGGCGGCGAAATCGGCACCGCCGCCGCCATGCGCCAGATTGACCACGACGGGGGCCAAGCCAATCGCCGCCTCGACCTGCGCCTCGTTGCGGATATCGCCGCGGCAGAGGATGACGTTCTGATGTCCGAACACCGCAGGCAAATTCGTCACATTGCGCGCCATCACACGAACATGCAGGCCTTGCGCGACCAACGCCTCGACCAGATGGGTGCCGATGAAGCCGGTGCCGCCCAGGATGGCGATATCGGGCGGCGCCTCGCTCTTGGGGGCCAGCACCACCGGGGCGGTCTTCGGGAAGACGCGCTCGGCGATGGTGTCGCAGAACCGCACCAGGGCCGCGCCGAACGCGGCGTCGAGCTCGGGCGTCTTGCCCGCGTCCAGCGCGGCATGGAAGGCCTGGATGCTGCCCTGCATCGAGAGCAGGAACGCCGAGCGATTGGGCCCGAGCTTGGCCTGGCCGCGCGCGTAATCGATGAAATTCCGCACCGACGTCACCGCCACGCCGCGCGCGGTGGCAAGCCCGGAGATCGCCTGATCGAGCGCCTCCAGCCAGCGGGTGCGGCCCTGGCGGATCAGCCGATTGTTGAACATGTCCGCCGTCAGCACGCCGTCATCGCAGATCACCGTGATCTGCCAGCACGGGAATTCCGCCCCCACCGCGAAGCGCAGCTGCGCGGGCAGGCGGGCGCAGTCGAGCGAGATGTCGAGGCTGGTGACCAGCTCGGCCCCCGGCGACAGCGGCACCGAAGGGCCGGGGAGGGCTGCGAACGGGCCGATCTCACCGGCCAAGGCCACGATCTGCGACAACGGGTGCACCGCCTGTTCGAGCAGGATATTGCCCGGTTTGCGGAACATCCAATGGCTGAACTGGCGGCCCTTCAACTGGCGCAACGGCACGTTGTAGAGGCAGGAGACGAAGCGCGGACGGCCATATTCCCCCGCCTCGACGGCGCGGCGCAGGGCGGCGAAGGCCGGGTGATGGACGAAATTCTGGTTCACGCCGATCACAACATCGGCGGCTTTCGCCTGGGCGAGCAGGGCGTCGGCCTCTTCGGTGCTGGCGGTCAGCGGCTTCTCGACCAGCGCGGGCTTGCCGGCGGCGATCAGCTCGGCGGTCACTGGCGCGTGCAGATCGGGCGGCACCAGCACATGCGCGCGGTCGAAGCCCACCCCCGCCAAGGCCTCGGCAATCGAGGTGTAATGCGCAACGGCCCCAAAATCCCGCGCCAGACGCGCGGCGGCGGCGATGCTGGGGTCGACGATGCAGGCAATTGAAAGACCAGGCAGGGCGGCAATCGCCTCGGCATGCGCGCGCGCAATCGATCCCGCGCCCACCAGACAGATTCGGCTCATAATGCCACCCTTCGCTGCCCTCCCGCGCCGCCATTGGTCGGGGGCCGGGATTCGCCCGCGTTGTGCATGTGCGCGGGGCGGGATGGCAAGGGGGCGCGCGGCAGGAACAGGCGGGCGTCGCGCTATATGATGATGAACCGGAACGTTTGAGTCGCATCTTTGCGCGAAGGCTCAGCGCCGTTTTAAAGCAATCGGCCTGTGTGCAGAACCGAGCACGCGGAGCGGCGGCGGACTCCGCCCATGTTCGGGCTGCGGTTGGTTGTTGCGCGACGAAGTCGCGTGCAGGGTTTCGGGCTGGGCCGCACAGCGCGACATATCCGCCTTCTGTGCCCGGACCACGCGCGCAGACGCACGCCGTGCCTGTGCTGGAATCGTCAGCCTCGCCGCCAGATCCGGCGCTTGGCCGCCATAGCCCGAAACGGGCAATCGACCCGCGCGAAACGCCGCCAGCATCAGCTCGATCTGCGCGAGAACCCGCTTCACCCGCAGGCAGAACAGCAGCGCGTGCAGCCCGTTCCACCCCCACATCCCCACCGCCGAGCACAGCCCAAGCAGGATCACCCGCAGAGTTGCGGTGATCGGGGTCGGCTCAGATTGTGAGAGGGTGAGGGGCATCGCGCATCTATGGCCACAGACACTGGCCAAAGTCAAGAACAAAAAGGGAACAAGGCCCTGTAGGGCGGGTGCAACCCGCCATCGTGCCGCATGTCGGACATCGGCGGGTCACACCCACCCCACAACCTCTCCCCGTCAATGCGAGGCCCAAAGGGCCGCAGCACACCATCGCTGGCAAAGGCTACACTCTATGATCTCAATGCATCGCGACGCCGCACCCGCTGACGGGCCGCAAATCGCTATCACCCCCTCCACAAATCGGTGTATAAACGCGTAAGTGTATAAGTGTGGCTGCCATGAGCACAATCCGCTGGAATCTCGCCGTCTCGCCGGAGATCGACCAATCGGTGCGGATGTTCCTCGCCGCCCAGGGCGGTGGCAGAAAGGGTGATCTTTCCCGCTTCATCGAAGAGGCCGTGCGCGCCTATCTGCTGGAACAGGCCGTCGAACAGGCCAAGGCGGCGAGTGCCGATCTCGGCGAACAGGGCATCACCGATCTGATCGACGAGGCGATGCAATGGGCGCGTGAGCATTGATGCGGGTGATCCTGGACACCAATGTCCTGCTCGCCGCCTTGATCTCCCCGCACGGCCCGCCCGACATGATCTATCGGGCCTGGCACGCCAAGCGCTTCGAACTGGTCACATCGACCACCCAGCTCGACGAATTGCGCCGCGTCAGCCGCTATCCCAAGCTCAAACCGATCCTGCCCGCGCACCGGATCGGCACCATGGTCAACAACATACAGCGCGCCATTGTGCTGGACGATCTCCCAGACCCGCCCGCCGATCTGCCGGTGGCGGATCCGCAAGACTTGTTTCTGTTGGCGATGGCGCTGCTGGCCGAGGCGGATTTTCTGGTCACTGGCGACCGCAAGGCGGGGCTGCTCAAACTCCAAAGCGTCCGCCGCACGCGCATCCTCACACCAACCCAATTCTGCGCCGAGACACTGTCGTAGGGCGGGTGCAACCCGCCGTCGTGCCGCAGGCCAGACCTCGGCGGATCACACCCAGCCCACAACCTCTCCCCGTCATTGCGAGGCCCGAAGGGCCGTGGCAATCAATCGATGGCGAAGGCTTCGTTCTGTGGTCTCGATGGATCGCGACGCTCCGCTCGCGATGACGGGGCGAAATTTGTGGCCCGCATCAACGATGCGGGGCACTCACCGGCAAGGCGCGTTGTTGCAAGGTGCCAAAAGCCCGGCGGCAATCCATCGCGCCACAATCTCAACCGATGTCGCGATGATCTGCCACGCGGCACATTCAGCGACGAACTCTGTAGGGTGGGTCCCGAAGGGTCCCACCAACACGGCTCGCGAGATGGCGGGACCGTTCGGGACCCACCCTACGGCTTGCTCGGCGGAAGTTTGGAGCACAGAGCCTCCGGGCGTACCCTTCGGTCCTGATGCTAGGTCTGTTGCGCCATGAGATGTTCAAAATGGCATGTCAGCATCGGGGCCTTGATAGTCACCAGCTAGGTGTAATCGGAGTTGTGTCCAAGTAATTTCGCTATCGACCCATTTTTTCAGCATTGGACGATTTGCCTGGAACCTGGGCGCGGCCGTGGATAGAAGCGTCGGCAGATTTTTTACAAAAAACTCAATAGTGCGGGGCAAGGGGTCTTCACTGGGACGAACATCGGCATAGCCAAGTCCACGTATCAGGCGAACCTTGCTGGCCAGTTGATGCCCATAGGCAGTGTCCGGGTAGAGCTGATTATAGGTTTCATGAGCGATGATACCGGCGGGGGCGCAAAGGGCCACCTTGGTGATGTAGGGAAGCCGTCGAGCAATGATGATTGGCGTCATGTTGACGGTCAGGGCTTTGCGGATGAATTCCTTCATCTCGCCGCTTGATGGGTAAATCCACTCCCTAAGATTTTTGCACTCGATGAGAGCGGGTTCGCCGGTGGCAGGGTGAATGAGGATGAAATCGGGAGGGCCGTTCAGCGTAGCGTCAGCGATTGAAACTGGCGGTTCGGTTTTGGAAAAGCGTCCAGAGGGCGTGCGGCTAGAAAGGTCAAAAGAGCCGAAGAACGTTAGTCGCCGATCCTGTTCCCTCAGTTCTCGGAGAATTTTAAAGACGGAAATTTCTAGTGGGTCGCCAAGAGTGGACGTGAACCCTGGCGCAACTGTCTCCTGATATACGGGGAGCAGTTGGGCGATCTTTTGATTGACAGCTGTTTGTGGCAGGCGAGCCGGTGCATACCAGTTGTGTGTAGCGGTGTCAGGATGTCGATGTATTTTGACAAACCCTCTGTGGACCAGCTCTATCCCGGCCAATCCCAGAATGTGTGGCTCGATTCTTTGAGGTGTTGGGCCGCCGTCGCTGATCTTCATTTCTAAAGTGCGGATGGCGGCTACCTGTTCTCGTTCAAGCACAGATTGGATACGGCGCATGCCCAGCAGAAGCCGGTCTATCCCGGCTGGGCTGCGGGCTAGTGGGTTGCGCTGAACGGCTGGTGAGAATTCTGGTATATCAACCTCTTAAGGTTTGTATATGTATATAGAAATAGTCTCCCTTTGGGGCACGACCGATTGTGCCGAATTCGCTTCGTCGCTGCAATCACGTGTAGGATGGAGGTGTTCCATGATTCAAGACGTTTAGAACGCCAAAAAATCATGAAAAATCAGTACGTTGTACGTTCCGAAAGATGTGATCGAAATGGAGCACGACCACAGGCTGCCCTAAGCGCGTCGTCGCCGCCCTTCCCGCATCGTTGATGCGGGCTATGGAACCGTTGCTGAAGTCAACATTTATGCCTCGCAAACGAACTGTCGATCGGGATGGGGCTACTTACAGTGACCCTATTTCCTTGCAGTCCCTATTCTTCGTCAACCGCCTCTTCATCCGAAGATTTTAGCTCGCGCTCGAACGTCTCTGGTGTGGTTGTGCCCTGTCGTAACGCCCGCCGTTCCTCGTCCATGAGGAACCGTTTCGCAGTCACGGGCTTCGCAGCTTCTAATGTCTTGGCCTGCACGGCACCAAATCCGCCACTGGAAATTTCGAACAAAATCCAACCGAACTCGGCGATCTCCGAGATTAACTCAAGCACGAACGCGCTACGCAGGTGTCGGCGGTCCGCCAGCAACTTAATGGTTTTAGCGCTTACTCGCGCGCGGCTTTGTTCGCTGCGGTTTAGGATCACTGCGAGCAGGATCGCCGTTTGGTGTGGTGTTATCATGGCTCTGTCCCTTCGTCATCAGCTTGGCATTATGCCAACCGACGACACCAAGATAACCCGTTTTTTGGGTTTATACAACCCGAAAAACGGGTCTATAATCGCATCTCATATTGAGATTTTTTGCAGGCATGGCCCGCACGCGGTCCATCCGCACAGAAATCAAGACTTTTGGAACATCCAAGCACGCAAGCAAATTCAGGAAGTTGCGCGTCCCAAAAGACATGATGGAAAAGGACCGCAACACCCCGCCCGCACAAACAGCGCGATACGCCCCCC
>CAITEF010000157.1 GCA_903891315.1 uncultured Rhodospirillales bacterium
CCAATACCCCATCAAAGACCGCAGCCCAGCCAAAATCATCCGCAAACGAGCGGTGATGTCAGGCGCTGATTGTGAAGAGGTCAGGTCCATCGGAGAGTATAGACTATAACTCACGCATGGCCGTCAATGTAAATCGCCGTCAAAACTCCGTCATTGCCAGCTTCGTAGGGCGGAAGAGCGAAGCGTCATCCGCCGTCTCTTGGCGGCATCACGAACGGCGGATGACGGCTCCGCCTTTTCAGCCCTACCGCGCCCGCCGCGCCGCATACAACGCAATCCGACGCAGCGCCGCCTCGCTCTGCGGCGCATGCGCCTCCACCACAAATTCCGGCAATTCCGCCGCGTGATGGCACGCAACACCGTCCACCAATTCGGGGGCTTCGGATCGGCAGAGATCCGAAGCAAACGGGCAACGCGGATGGAAATGGCAGCCGCTGGGCGGCGAGAGCGGGCTCGGCAACTCGCCCGCCGGCACCGGTGCCCGCATCCGCAGCGGATCAGGGCGCGGAATCGCCGACAGCAGCAGCCTTGTGTAGGGATGGCGCGGGGCTGCGAACAATTCGGCCTTGGTCGCGATCTCGACAATCCGGCCGAGATACATCACCGCCACCCGGTCGGCCATGTGCTTCACCACCGCCAGATCATGCGCGATGAACAAATACGAAAGCCCCAACCGCGCCTGCAAATCCTTCAACAGGTTCACCACCTGCGCCTGCACCGACACGTCGAGTGCCGAGACCGGCTCATCCAACACCACCAGCGACGGCTCCACCGCCAGCGCACGCGCAATCCCGATCCGTTGGCGCTGGCCGCCGGAGAATTCATGCGGGTAACGCTGTGCATGGCTGGGTGACAGGCCGACCAGCCCGAGCAATTCCGCCACCCGCGCGGCACGCTGCCCGGCATCTCCCATCCGGTGCAGAATCAGCGGCTCCTCCAAAATCTGCCCCACCCGCATCCGCGGATTGAGCGAGGCGAACGGGTCCTGAAAGACGATTTGCATCCGCCGCCGCAACCGCTGCAAAGGCTGCCCGGCAAGGTCCGAGATATCCACCCCCTCAAAGCGGACAATGCCTGCGGTCTGATCAATCAGCCGCAGCGCCAGCCGCGCCGTGGTGGATTTGCCGCAGCCACTCTCACCCACCAGCGCCAACGTCTCGCCCCGCGCGAGCGAGAACGAGACGCCATCAACGGCGCGCACCACGCTGCGATCGCGCCGAAACACGCCGGAGCTGCGGCTGAAATGCTTCGCCAGCGCCTCGACTTCGAGCAACGCCCCGCTCATGCCGCCTGCTCCGCCAGCAACTCAACCGGGGCGAAATGGCAAGACACCGCATGATCCTCGCCCAGCGCGCGCAGGACCGGCGCCTCATTGCGGCAGGGATCGGCGGCGAAGACGCAACGCGGATGGAAGCGGCAGCCGCTCTGAATGCTCCCCGGCGGCGGCACCGCGCCCTCGATGGCGAGCAGACGGTCGCGATCCTCCTCCAATCGCGGAATCGAGCCGAGCAGGCCCAGCGTGTAGGGGTGCTGCGGATCACCGAACAGATCCCGCGCGCTCGCCTGTTCCACCACCCGCCCGGCATACATCACCGCCACATGATCGGCCGCCTCCGCCACCACGCCGAGATCATGGGTCACCAGCAACACCGCCATCCCGCTCTCGCGCTGCAATTCGCGCAGCAGATCGAGAATCTGCGCCTGCACCGTCACATCGAGTGCCGTGGTCGGCTCATCGGCGATCAGCAAATCCGGATTGCAGGACAGCGCCATCGCAATCATCACACGTTGCCGCATGCCGCCCGACATCTGATGCGGGTAATCATCCATCCGCTTCGCCGCTGCCGGAATCCGCACCCGGTCCAGCGCCGCAATGGCGCGCTGGCGCAGTTCTGCCTTGGAGGCCTGCTTGTCATGCGCCCGCATCGCTTCGGTGATCTGATCGGCCACCGTGAAAGACGGGTTGAGCGAAGTCATCGGCTCCTGAAACACCATCCCGATCCGCCGCCCACGAATATCGCGCATCTGGCGGTCGGACAGTGAGGCGAGATCCACACCGTCAAACATCACCTGCCCAGCCGCAATCCGCCCCGGTCGCGGCACCAGACGCATGATCGACAGCGACAACATCGATTTGCCGCAGCCACTCTCCCCCACCACCGCCAAAATCTGCCCGCGCGCCAGCCGCAGCGACACGCCGTCCACCACCGCAAGCGGCGCGGATTTGCCGGGGAATTCGGTGCGCAGATTGGTGATGGTCAGCAGATCGGGCACATAATATCTCCGGGTCAGACCCCAAACGTGGCAGGATATCCCTCCTCGTCAAGCAACCGCCATGCCGGCATAATGCCGAACATGCAAAACAGCTTCGAACGCCTCCTCCTCGCCTCCCGCTGGATCCTGTTGCCGCTTTACATGGCGCTGCTGGCAACCGTGCTGGCCCTCTACGTCACCGTCGGGCGCGAGGTGATCCACCTGTTTGCGGTTCTGCCCGAGGCGAAGGACACCGAAATGGTGCTCCTGGTGCTGTCCATCCTCGATCTGGTGCTGGTGGCCAATCTGGTCGTGATGGTGGCTCTGTCATCCTATGAAAGCTCGATCTCGCCCATCGAGGCCGAGGGCGACAAGCCGGATTGGCTCGGCAAGCTCGACAGCTCTGGCATCAAGCTGAAGGTCGCACTCTCGGTGGTGATGATCTCGGCCATCCACCTGCTGCGCGCCTACATGACCGAAGCACCGCCCCGCCAATTGCTCGCACTCGGCGTGGTCCATCTCATCTTCATCGCCTCCGCCCTCGGCTTGCGACAGGCGGCCAAGCACTGATTGAGGTCAGGATAAGTTTGTGCTGAGCCAATGTAACGCCGTCATTGCAAGCGCATCGCAGCAATATGGGCGATGGGCTGCGTTCGCCGCCCTTGATCTCAAACGAAAAAATGCCGCGCCAGCTCTACCCCAAGCGCCAACATCCCAATCAGCAGACAGCGTCGGAACGTCCCCGCCGAGATCGTGCTGCGCACCGCCGTGCCGAACTGCATCCCAGCCATCGCGGGCAGAACCGCCAGCGCGGATATGATCAGCAATCGCTGCGTCATCACGCCGCTGCTCAGCAGATCGATGATCAACCCGGTGGCGGCTATGCCGAAGCTCAGCCCGAGTGACTGAACGAGATCATCCCGCTCCACCCCCTCCAGCCCGGTCAGATACGGCACCAAAGGCACGCTGGTCACCCCGGTCGCCACCGTCAGCAGGCCCGCGATCAGCCCCGCAATCGGTCCCATCCACCACTCATGCGCCGGATTGACGCGGATGCGGCGATTGGCAAGACCGATAGCGCTGTAGGTGATCAGCACCAGCCCAAGACAGCCACGGATCAGCGCGGTGTCGCCATGCGCCATCGTGCCGCTGCCCAGCCAGTCGCCGACCACAATCCCCAGTTCAAGCGGCCAGAGCCTGCGAATGATCCGCCACAGACTCGGCCCCATCAGCAATTGCCAGACATTCGTGACCGATGTCGGCACCATCATGATCGTCGCCGCCTGCACGGGCGACATCACCAGCCCCATCAGGCCAATCCCGATCGTCGGCAAGCCCATGCCCAGCACGCCTTTGACGAACCCGGCCAGGATGACGACAAGCGCCGGGAACCACCATTCCGACAGGCTCACGTCACCACCGCTCCGCCATCGACTGCCAAAATCTGCCCAGTGATATGCCCGCTCGCTGCCGAGGCGAACAGCAAGGCCGCCCCCTTCAGATCATCCGGCCCACCAAGCTTGCCCAGCGGCGTGCGCGCGGCGAACACCTCCGAATGCTCGGCCAGCAGCCCCTTGGTCATCTTCGACGGAAACCAGCCGGGGGCCAGCGCGTTGACCGTGATGCCGTATTTGCCCCACTCGGCTGCCAAGGCACGGGTGAAATTCACCACCGCCCCCTTTGAAGTGTTGTAGGCAATCGTCCCCAGCGACCCGGTCTGATTGCCCTTCAGCCCCGCCACCGACGCCACATTGACAATCTTGCCGCGCCGCGCCGGGATCATCGCCATCCGCCCGACTTCCTGGGTGAGGAAGAATAGCGCGTTGATGTTCAAATCCATCACCCGCGCCCATGCCTCCGGCGTGGTGTCCTCCGCAGGTGCCCCCCAGGACGCTCCGGCATTGTTGACCAGAATGTCGATCCGCTCGCCGTCCTGCATCGCAAACCGCGTGAGCGCCGACGCAGCCCCCGGAGCCCGCATATCCACCGCCAATGCGCGCGCAGAGACGCCAAGCACGGCCAGATGCGTGACGGCCGCGTTAAGCTCGTCCTGCTTGCGCGCGGCCAGCACAATATTCGCGCCGAACTCGCCCAAGGCCTCGGCAATCTGCAACCCGAGCCCGCGTGATCCTCCCGTGATCAACGCGGTCTGGCCCGTCAAATCGAACAGGGTTCGCAATGCGCCCATGCCCGCCTCCCCCGCTTTACATTGTAAAGGTTATGATTCTGCCGCAGGTCTTGCCAACGGAGACCGTCACCTTTGTGCCTTGTCGTTGACGCATTCTTATGGAAAATGACTTAGATCATCCAGGTTGACGCTCCGCAAGCGTGACACTGGCGCTTGAATGTCAGCGGCAAGGGACCCACTCAATGCTCTATGCGCTGTATGAAATGCAACGTGCGGCACTCACGCCAGCCCGCATCATGGCGACCTCCGCACTGCACGTGCTGGACCGTCCGGCGACCAGTTTTTACCGGGAAACCGCGGTTGGCCGCGTCGCTTATGCCGCGCTCGACAGCTTCGAACACTCCACCCGCGCCTTCGGCAAGCCGCCCTTCGACCTGCCGCTGACCGAGATTGACGGCGAACCGGTGGATATCACCGAGGAGATCGTCCTCGAAAAGCCTTGGTGCAACCTGCTGCATTTCAAGCGCGATGCCGACCGCCCGAACGACTCGAAGGTGCTGCTGGTCGCCCCGATGTCCGGCCATTACGCAACTTTGCTGCGCGGCACCGTGCAGTCCTTCCTGCCGGATCATGAGGTCTACATCACCGACTGGGTCGATGCGCGCGAAATGCCGATCTTCGGGCCGGGCTTCGATCTGGACGATTATATCGATTACATCACGGATTTCATCCGCCTGCTCGGCCCGGATCTGCACATCATCGCGGTCTGCCAGCCCGCGGTTCCGGTGTTCGCCGCCGTCTCGCTGATGAATGCCAACGAGCCCGAGGCAGCCCCGCGCTCGATGACGCTGATCGGCGGCCCGATCGACACCCGCGAGGGCGTCACCGAGGTCAACAAATTCGCCAAGAAGCACAATCTGGCGTGGTTCGAAAACAACGTCGTCCACCGCGTGCCGTTCGGCAATCCGGGCTTCATGCGCAAGGTCTATCCCGGTTTCCTGCAACTCGCGGGCTTCATGGCGATGAACATGGAACGCCACGTCGATGCCCATCGCAAGATGTTCCAGCATCTGGTGGAAGGTGACGGCGAGTCGTTGGATGCCAAGCGTGCCTTCTACACCGAATATCGCTCGGTGATGGATCTCTCGGCCGAGTTCTATCTGCAGACAATCGAGACCGTCTTCCTCGAACACCGCCTGCCGCGCGGCCTGATGCAGCACCGCGATGTCGCGGTGGACCCATCGGCGATCACCGTCACCGCGTTGCAGACCATCGAAGGCGAGCGCGACGATATCTCCGGCATCGGTCAGACACGGGCGGCGCACACGCTCGCCACCAACCTGGCCGACAGCAAGCGCGAACATATCGAGCAGGCGGGCGTTGGCCATTACGGCCTGTTCAACGGCCGCCGCTTCAACACCGAGATCGCCCCGAAGATCAAATCCTTCATCCAGGCCCATCGCTGATTTTCGGCTACTCGGCCCGAGAAATCCCTGCTCTAATCCCCTGAAACGGCACGATAGCCGATTCAGGGGAGAGTGCGTTCATGTTCGGCCTGATGCAGGACCGCCAGCTGTTGATTTCCGGCGTGATCCGTCACGCAGCACGCAACCACGCGCATGCCGAGATTGTCTCGAAGAATGTCGATGGGAGCATTCATCGCTACGGATACCGCGATCTGGAAGCCCGCGCCCGCCGCCTCGCCCGTGTCCTGGCGCGGCTTGGGCTCACCCCTGAAGATCGCTGCGGCACGCTGGCCTGGAACGGCTATCGCCATCTCGAACTCTATTACGGCGTCTCTGGCGGCGGCCTGATCTGCCACACCATCAATCCACGCCTCGCCCCGGAGGACATCGCCTACATCGTCAACGATGCGGGCGATAAGATCGTCTTCGCTGACATCACCTTCGCCCCGCTTCTCGCCATCGTCGCCCCGATGGTGACCGCCAGCGTCCGCGCCATCGTCTTCCTCTGCACACCAGCCGAGATGCCGAGCCTTGATTTGCCGCCGGGGATGGATCTGCTCTGCTACGAGAGCCTGATGGACGGATCCGACGAGGATTATGCCTGGCCGGAATTCGACGAACGCACTGCCGCCTCGCTTTGCTACACCTCCGGCACCACCGGGCGTCCAAAGGGCGTGCTGTATTCGCACCGCTCGACCATCCTGCACGCAATGTCCACCATGCCAGCCGACGTGTTCGGCCTCTCGGCGCGCGACCGGGTGATGCCGGTGGTGCCGATGTTCCACGTCAACGCCTGGGGCTGCCCCTATGCGGTGCCGATGGCCGGTGGCACGCTGATCATGCCCGGGCGGCATCTCGATGGCACCAGCCTGACCGCATTGATCAACCAGGAAGGTGTGACGATGTCGGCCGGTGTGCCGACGATCTGGATGGGGCTGCTCAACCATCTGCGCGCCAGCGGCGAGCGGATCGACAGCGTCCGCCGCCTCGGCGTCGGCGGCTCCGCCTGCCCGCGCGTGATCATGCAAGCCTTCCAGGAGGAATACGGCGTCACCATCGTCCATGCCTGGGGCATGAGCGAGACCAGCCCGGTTGCCTCGGCCAACATGATGACACCTGATTCGCTGGCCCTCGAAGGCGAAACCTATTGGCGGATGCGCGACAAACAGGGCCAGGCATTGTTCGGCGTCGAGATGAAAATCGTGGGCGACGGCGGTGTCGAATTGCCCTGGGATGGTGTGGCGCAAGGCGATCTGCTGGTCCGCGGCCCGTGGATCGCCAGCGCCTATTGGGGCCATGCCCCTGGCAGCGCCTGCGACGACGATGGTTGGTTCGCCACCGGCGACGTCTCCACCATCGACCCGGACGGAAGGATGGAGATCACCGACCGCTCCAAGGACGTGATCAAATCAGGTGGTGAGTGGATCTCTTCGATCACGCTCGAAAACATCGCCGTCTCACATCCAGACGTGCAGGAAGCCGCCATCATCGCCGCTCATCACCCGAAATGGGACGAGCGCCCGCTGCTGCTGGTGGTGCCGCGCAAGGGCCACGACATCGTCCCCGAGGAAATCCTCAAGATCTACGACGGCAAAGTCGCCAAATGGTGGCTGCCGGACGCGGTGATCGTGGTCGATGAATTGCCGCACACCGCCACAGGAAAGCTGCACAAGCTCTCGCTGCGGCAGATGTATCGGAACTACTTGGTCAGTTGATCACGTAGGGCGGACAAGCGGAGCGCAGTCCGCCCTACTTTCGCATTCTGTCGGCGTCAGACCGGCTCAGTGTCCAGCGCGTAACCAGCCGCGCGCACCGTGCGCACCACGTCCAACTCACCCTCGCCGTTGATCGACTTGCGCAGGCGGCGGATATGCACGTCCACTGTCCGTGGCTCAACATGGATGTCCGGGCCCCACACCGCGTCGAGCAACTCCTCGCGCGAGAACACCCGGCGCGGGTGCTGCATGAAGAATTCGAGCAGGCGGAATTCGGTCGGCCCCAGATGGATCGGCCGGCCATTGCGGCTGACACGATGTGAGGCGAGATCCATCGTGATATCGTGGAACTGCAGCCGCACCTTTGTCGGCACCGTGTTGGAGCGACGCAACAATGCCCGCATCCGCGCCAGCAAGGCGTCCATGCTGAACGGTTTGGTGATGTAATCATCCGCCCCAGTGTTCAAACCGCGCACCGCGTCCTGATCCTCGGAACGAGCGGTGACCATGATCACCGGCAAGTCGCGCGTGTTGGTCCGCCTGCGGATCTGGCGGCAGACCTCGATGCCGGACATCACTGGCAGCATCCAATCCAGCAGCACCAAATCTGGCTGAACCTCGGCGATCCGTGTCAGCGCTTCCTGGCCATCTGCGGCCTCTTCGACACGAAACCCCTGTTTTTCCAGATTGTAGCGCAGCATCGTGGCCAGTGCCGCCTCATCCTCAACGACGAGGACGAGTGGCTTGGACAACGTCGAATTTGCTTCCAGCATGAACCTCAACCCCAACTGGCTGCCGCAACGTGGCAGCATCCCCACCCAAACAAGGCGGAGTCGGCTTACTCGCGTCCGGTGCGGACAACAGCGTAGGCCGACATATCTCCCTTCGGACGTGCACTCGTCAGATTCTCACCTGTGACGGCGTAGTAGAGCGTCTCGGCGATGTTGGTCGCATGATCGCCAATGCGTTCGAGATTTTTCGCAATGAACAGAAGATGCGTGCACGGCGTGATATTGCGCGGGTCTTCCATCATGTAGGTGACCAATTCGCGGAACAGCGCATTGTAGATGTCGTCGATGCGCTCATCCGAGCGCCAGACTTCCAACGCCTTCTCGATATTGGCTTCACCGATCGCGTCGATGATGGTCTTGAGGTTCTCCTGCACCAGCTCGCCCATGTGCGCGAGGCCGGAGAGCGAGAACGGCAGCGAGAATTGCTGCAACACCACACTGCGCTTGGCCACATTGGCGGCATAGTCGCCCATGCGTTCCAGATCGCCCGTGATCTTGAGCGCTGCCACAATGTGGCGCAAATCCGCGGCCATCGGCTGCCGCAGGGCGAGCAGACGGATAACGAACTGTTCAATCTCCCGTTCGGCCTCATCGACCTTTGGGTCCATCGTGACCGTGGCCGTGGCCGCATCCTGGTCGCGCGCCACCACAGATTGGCAAGCATTGACCACTTGCAGCTCGACCATGCCACCCATCTCGGTGATCTGGGCGCGCAGTCGGTTCAACTCGTTCTCAAAGCTTTTGACGATATGCTCGGCGTCGGAGGCCATGTGCTTTGTCCTAATCCTCAGCCGAAGCGGCCGGTGATGTATTCCTGGGTGCGCTTCTCGCGCGGGGCGGTGAACATCTGCGTCGCCGTGCCGACTTCGACCATCTCGCCGAGATAGAAGAACGCAACCTGATCGGCGCAACGTGCCGCCTGCTGCATATTGTGGGTCACGATGGCGATGGTGAATTCGCTCTTAAGCTCGTCAATCAGCTCTTCGATCTTCAGGGTCGAGATCGGATCGAGCGCCGAGGTCGGCTCGTCGAACAAGATCACCGAAGGACGCACGGCGATGGTGCGCGCAATGCACAAACGCTGTTGCTGACCGCCCGACATGCCGCCGGCCGGCGCGTTCAGACGATCCTTCACCTCACCCCACAGGGCGGCGCGGGTGAGCGACCATTCAACGCGCTCATCCATCTCGGCCTTGGACAGCTTCTCGTGCAGTTTCACACCGAAGGCGATGTTGTTGTAGATCGACATCGGGAACGGCGTCGGCTTCTGGAACACCATGCCGATCTTCGACCGCAGGCGGTTGAGATCAACCTTCGGGTCGATGATGTTGTCGCCATCCATCATCGCCTGACCCTCGGCGCGCTGGCCGGGATAGAGGTCATACATGCGGTTGAGCACACGCAGCAGCGTGGACTTGCCGCAGCCTGACGGGCCGATCATGCCGGTCACCTGACGTGCGGGGAGATCGAGGTTGATCCCCTTCAGCGCCTTGTTGGTCCCGTAATAGAAATCGATATTCCGTATCGCGATTCGCGGTTCATTCAGATTGGCGGAGCTGGTTGGCTCCATCATCGCCATCTGATTCACGCCCTCGGTCGTGGCGGACTGTTGGTTGGTCTCGCTCATCTTACAATCCTCAGCTCCGGCGGCGCAGAACAACGCGCGCAATGATATTGATAAACAGCACGCCGAACGTGATCAGCAACGCGCCAACCCAGGCCAACTGGACCCAATCGTCGAACGCCGAACCGGCATACTGGTAGATTGTCACAGGCAGGCTGGACATTGGCTGTGTCATGTCCACCGACCAGTTCAGATTGCCCAACGAGGTGAACAGCAACGGCGCCGTCTCACCCGCCACGCGGGCGATGGCGAGCAACACGCCGGTTGCAATCCCGTTCATCGCGGCACGATAGCAAATCAGGACAATCGACTTCCATTTCGGCGCACCCAGCGCCACCGCCGCCTCGCGCAGCGAGTTCGGGATCAGGGTCAACATGTCCTCGGTGGTGCGCACCACGATTGGGATCACGATCACCGCAAGCGCCGCCACACCGGCAAAGCCGGAGAAGCCACCGAACGGTGCCACCAAAATCTGATAGGCAAACAGGCCGATCAAGATCGAGGGGGCGGAGAGCAACACGTCCGAGACGAACCGAACCGCATTGCCCAGCAAGGTTCCCTGCGCATATTCCGCCAGATAGGTGCCCACCAACAGGCCGATTGGCGTGCCGATGATCACACCCAGGAAGGTCTGGATCAGGCTGCCGACGATTGCGTTGAGCAGACCGCCACCGGATCCCGGCGGGCGGGTCACATTGGTGAAGACGTGCAGGCCAAAGCCGCGAGCGCCAAGCCAGATCAGGGTCGCAAGGATGGCGAACAACACCACCAGCGCGATCGTCGTGGCGGAGTAGCACAGCGCCTTGGCGATGAGGTCCGAGCGCTTGCGGCGGCTGCCGAGGGCTGCGGCCACTTTGCTCTGATTTGTCCCAGGCAGGCCGGAATGCGGGCTGCCCAGGTCATTCATGTGTGTGGTCGCGCTCATGAGTGGGCCTTGGTCCGCAGAAGCAGGCGAGAGATCGCCAGCACGATGAAGGAGATCACAAACAGCAGGAAGCCCAGAGCCAGCAGCGAGGAGAGCTTGAGGCTGCCCGCCGAGCTTTCCGGAAATTCGAGGGCGACGATGGAGGCAATCGTGTTGCCCGGTCCGAACAGCGACGTGGAAATCCGGTTGGTGTTCCCGATCACGAAGGTGACGGCCATCGTCTCACCCAATGCGCGGCCCAGACCCAGCATGATGCCACCGACGACGGAGGCGCGGGTGTAGGGTATCACGATGTTGCGCACCACTTCCCAGGTGGTGCAACCCAGACC
>CAITEF010000158.1 GCA_903891315.1 uncultured Rhodospirillales bacterium
ACCCAGCCGATATCCACCGTTCTCCCACCTGACGCCTTGCCGCCGATGACCGTGTAGCGCCTGCGCCCCAACACCAGATGCTGCAGCCACAGCCCGAGCACGGTGAACAGGATAATCGGCATCGCCGCCGCCGAGGCCTGCTCGAAGCGCGGCGGGAAACTGAACATCTCATAGAGATCAGTGGTCAGCATGTGGAAATTGCCACCGGTGGCGATCGCAATCGGAGCCCCGAACGCCCCCATCGCCTCCATGAACACCAGCAGGCTCGACGAGGCGATGGCGGGCAGCACCAACGGCAGCGAGATGCCAAGGCTCGCGCGCCAGCCCGGAGCGCCGCTCATCTGGGCGGCCTCCTCATACATCGGGTCGATATTCTCCAGCGCCGAGCAGGTGGAGAAAAAGATGATCGGGAAGAAGCTGAACGCCAGAACCACGATCAGGCCCGACATCGAGTAGATGTCGAACAGATAAAAGCCAAAGAACTGGCGCACGAGCACGTTGAGCAATCCGGCGTTTTTACCGAGCAGCAGAATCCAGGCAATCGCGCCGATGAAATTTGGGATGGTAAACGCCACCGTCACCATCAGCCGCACCACCCCCCGCCCCGGCATCCGCGTCCGCGCCACGCCCCAGGCCAACGGGAGCGCCAACATCAGCGAGGCGATGGTGGTGGCCACACTCACCCAGACCGAATTGACCAAAGACGCCCAAAGCTGCGGATCGGTGACGATGGCGGCGTAGTTCGCCAGCGTCCAATGCCCCGCTTTGTCGTGCAGCCCCATATCGACCAGGATGCCGACCGGGTAGAGCACCAGCCAGCCCACCACCAACAAGGCACCTGCCATCACGAGCGTGCGGATTGGGTCTTGGCGGAGTGTGGCGATGGGGTTCATCGCGAACATCCCCCGCCCAATCCGTCATCGTGAGCGAAGCGTCGCGATCCAGGGGCCACGACCCGGGTCTTCGACACCTGGATCGTGACGTTTCGCTCACGATGACGATTTTTGGTGGAACGCGTGTGCATCACTTCACGCCGAGCGCCTGATCAAACTGCTTGGCCAGCGCCTGCCCTCGTTCGGTCACCTGATCGGCGGTGTAGAAGCGCAGCGGCAGCGCCGAGAGCGGCTTTTCGCCCGCAGGTGTCGCGGTGATGTCCTTTCTGGCAGAGTAGATCGAGTCAGCCTTGATCAGCTTCTCCTGCGTCACCTTGCTCATCATCCAACGGTCGAGCAGTCTCGCCGAGTTGGGATGCGGTGCCTTGGCCATCACGCCGCCATAGAAGCTGGAGACCGCGGTGCCTTCCTTCCAAAAGACGATCTCCACCGGCGAGCCATCGGCGCGGGCGTCGAGCACGCGGTAGCCGCTCACCCCCCAACTCACCAGACGCTCACCCGAAATCACCGCCGAGATCGCCGCCTCGTTGCCACGGGTGAGCAGGATGTCGAGCCCCTTCGCTTTGGTGGCGAAATCCGGCCCGACCGCATCGGCCACCGCCATCAGCGCTGCCGAATCAGTGCCGCCGCGTGAGGGCTGCGAGATGGCAAGCTGCCCCTTCCATTTCGGATCGGTGTAAAGCTCAGAGAGGGAGGTTGGGCGTTCGTTGGGCTTGAGCTTGTCGGTGTTGACGATCCCGTACATCGGCGTCAGCGCGTAGGAGCGGAAATAGCTGTCCTTGTCGTAAGTGCCGGGCAGCAATTCGTCGTTGGAGACCGGTGTGGTCGGTGTCAGCACGCCTTCCCTCTTGTAGCGCACCATCTCGCCGGGCTCGGTGAGGTTGATCACGTCGAACTCGTTGCGCCCGGCCAAGCGGCCCGCCTCGATCAACTGCACCATCGGCTCGGTCGCACGGCGGGTATAGACCACCTTCATGCCGGGATATTGCTTCTCGAAATCCTTCAGGACGATCTCGGTTTCCTTCTGCTTCAAGGCACCGGCGAAATTCACCACCCCGCCCTCAGTCTTCGCGGCGGCATATAGATCGGCGTCGGATTGCGCGTGGGCGGCGAGAGGCAGCAGCATCAAGAGCAGGGCAAGACGGCGTTGCATGGCGTGTTTCCCTTGGATTTTTTGTTTGGTTACGGCACCAGGAACAGGCAGCGATCCGGACGGACGGAGAGCGTCACCTCCCCCGTCTCCGGCAAATTCTCGTCGTCGGAGGCAGCGATCACCCGCAGCGCGTGGCCACCGACATCGATCAGGAAATCGGTCGACGCGCCCAGGAAGCTGCGGCGTTTGATCACACCGCGCAGCGTGTTGTCGCCCGCGCCGAAATGCAGCGATTCCGGGCGGATGAACAATTGCCCGCGCCCGCTGCGACCGCCCTCCGGCGCAGGCCGAGCGATCAACTGGCCGAGCCCCGGCACCTCAACCCGCAGCAGCCCGCCCGGTCCCTCGCCCGTGACTTCGGCCTCCAGCACATTGGCCAGGCCCACGAAGCCCGCGACAAACGGCGTGCGGCTGTCGTGATAGATCTCCACCGGCGTGCCGATCTGCTGGATGCGCCCTTGCGCCATCACCGCGATCCGGTCGCCAAGCACCATCGCCTCATCTTGGTCATGGGTGACGTAGATGCCGGTGATGCCGAGATCCTTCAGCATCGCCTTGATCTCAAAGCGCATATGCTCACGCAGCGAGGCGTCGAGATTGGACAGCGGCTCATCGAACAACAGCAAGCGCGGCTCCAGCACCAGCGCGCGCGCCAGGGCCACGCGTTGTTGCTGACCGCCAGAAAGTTCCGCCGGATAGCGCTCGGCGGTGCCGCCCATGCGCACCATCTCCAACGCCTGCTGCACACGCGCCCGCATCTTGGCATCCGGCACTTTCTGCAGGCGCAGGCCATAGGCCAAGTTCTCGAACACCGTCTTGTGCGGCCAGATCGCGTAACTCTGGAACACCATCGACAGACGCCGCTTCTCGGGCGGCATCATCATGCGGTCGGAGGCGACAAGTTCACCGTCGATGCGGATTTCGCCCGCATCGGGTTGCAGAAACCCGCCGATCATCCGCAGCAGCGACGTCTTGCCGCAGCCGGACGCGCCGAGCAGCACCATCACCTCACCGGGATCGACATGCAGCGAGAGGGTGTCCAGCGCCTGATAGCTGCCATAGCGCTTGCTGACGCCCTGAACATCAAGCGAGGCCATGCGACACCCCGTCGAGCCAGCCGAGATCGGTCTCGGTCTCAATCTGCATCAGCCGTTCAAAAATCGGCGCCGCGTTCTCGCCCACGAGCGTGAGGAACTTCTCCCGCATCTGTGCTGCTGTGAACGGCAAGCGCGGCATCCCCGGCACATCGTCCAGCGAGGCGGAGAATTCGCGACCATCGCGCAGGCGTATCGTCGTCCGGGTCTGCCAACTCGAATGGAAACCGCCGCTGCCGCGCACATGCACCTGCAACGCCAACGCCATCACCGCCGGATCGGCAAGCGCACGGCCGGTGAACGTGTGCGGGTCATGCGGGTCGTGGAACAGGGCGGCCGCGACGCAGAAGGCAATGCTGTATTGGGCGGCGACATTGTCGGCGGGCGCGTGATTGCCGTGCATATCGGCCATTTTCGGCGTGCCCTCGACCAGCACGTTCAGCACATCGCGGCCCGAGAACCCGTGCTCCGCCATCAAATCCGACACTGCCTGCACCGGGGTGTGCGCCGTGATATGGCAGGCATAGCGCTTGAAACAGACCCGCCGCGTCTCCCACTGCTCCCCGAACCCCTCCGTGAGCAGGTGCGCGTCATGCGAGGCGCAATAGGAGGACAGGAACCCCATCTCGCCTTCCAGCACGCTCGATGGCCCGGTGAAGCCCGCCTTGGCGAGCTTGGCGGCCGTGATCCCGGCCGCCGCGCCGCGCCCGAGATGCAGCCGCTTGACCATCCCGCCCTCCCCCTGGACGGCGAATTGCAGCAGACCGCCGCCAAGTGAGCCCGCAATACCGAGCGCATTGGCCATCTGCCCGGCATCCAGCCCAAGCAGTCGCCCCGCCGTGATCGCAGCCCCGAACGGCCCGGTCAGCCCCGGCGCATGAAAACCGCGCGCCTCGGCGGTGTGCTTGGTGGCGCGACCGATGCGAAACAGCACCTCGCAACCTGCGATGATCGCGGTGATCACGTCAGCCCCGCTGCCGCCACTCTCTTGCGCCACAGCCAGTGCGGCTGAGACCAGCACCGCGCCGGGATGCACGCCCGCACCCGGCTTGCGCAAAGAGTCGATCTCCAACGCATGGGCGAGCGTGCCATTGGCAAGGGCTGCATCCTCCGACCGAACCCGCAATCCGCTGGCCCCCATCACCGCACAGGGGCCGCTGCCGAGGCTTGCGACATGTTTCGTGATGATCTCACCGGCCAGGGCCTGATGCCCGAACACCGACGCGGCGACCGTGTCGATCAGCGTGTCGCGCGCTCGGGTGCGAACGTCTTCCGGAATATCGCTCGCCTTCAACCCGGCGGCGAATTCACCCAAGGTGATGGCGGCATGCGCTGTGGTGTGGGGCAGATGCACGTGCGTGTTTCCCGGCCATGTTTCTTCGTGCTTGAACATAGGCTAGGGATCACGCCCCGCCCTTGTAAAGTTTGCAGCCCGCGCTGATTATTGTGTTCAACACAACAATGGAGAGATCTGGGTGCTCCCCGTCGGACTCGATCTGGAGGCATTGCGCAGCTTTGTCGTCGTCGGAGAGAAGCTGATCTATCACGAGGCCGCGGCACAACTCGGCCTGTCACCCGCGGCCTTGACCCGGCGCATTCAGCGGCTGGAAGCAATCATCGGGATTGCCCTGTTCGAACGCAGCACGCGAATGGTCGGCCTCACCCCGTCGGGCCGGATGTTCCTGCCGCGCGCCCAAGCCGTGCTCGCCGATCTGGAGGCGGCGGTGCGGGAGGTGCAGCAGGACAGCCGGGAGCGCGCAGGCCAGATCAGCATCGCCGTGCTGCCCAGCATGACGCGCCATCTGCTGCCACGGGTGATCCGCGATTTCCGCGTCCGCTTCCCGGAAATCTACCTGCGGGTGACGGAATGCGGCGCATCCGCCGTGGTGCGCGCCGTCCGCGCCGATGAGGCAGAGTTCGGCTTCACCTTCCGCGCGGCACCCGACAGCGATCTCGCCTTCGATGCCATCCTGACCGACCCGTATGTGCTCGCCATCCCGAAGGGCCACGCCCTGTCCGACCAGCCTTGTGTCGCCTGGAACGATCTCAAACCGCACCGGTTGATCATGGCCGGGCCGCACAGTGGCAATATGCGTCTGCTCGATCAGGCATTGCGCGGCATCGATTGGCGGCCGGAGACGGCCTATGAGATCGACCATCTCACCACCTCGCTCGGCCTCGTCGCCGCGGGTCTCGGCATCGCTGTTCTGCCCCGCTCCGCATTGCCGCCGAGCGGGTCAAGCGGGGTGGAGGCGCGGATGCTGACCGCGCCGGAGGTCAGCCGCACGCTTGGTATTTACCGCAGACGCGGCCGCAAGCTGCCGCGTCTGGGTCAGCAGTTTCTCAACACGGTGCGCAGAACCGCTTCCGCCTTGGCGGCAGAGGAGAACACGCTCAGCGATACTGCTTCAGCAGCTTGATCCAGAGATCCTGCGCGGAATCGTATTCCTTCTCCCAGCGCACGAAATCCACCTCGTAATCCTGCGGATGCGGTGCCCAAGGCAGTTTCGCCACCGCACGGTCATCCGGCACACCGGCCAGCGAGGTGCGCACGCCATAGGATTGCTGCAGCGACTTGGCACCCGCATCGCTGTTGATCCAGTTCTGGAACAGCCGCGCCCCGTTCGGATGCGGTGCGGTGGAGGAGACACCCTGGATCGCATTGGCATAGGCCGGGCGCGGGCTCGGCTCGATCCAGCGCATTGGGGCACCCTGATTGTATTTCGTCACACCTGGGCCTTCGGTGAAGTAGAACAGGAAATCCTGCTCACCGGCGACAACACGGTCGATGGCCACGACTGAGTCCGCATAGATTGCGGGCTTCTGTTGCGCGACCTTTTCCAGGAAGCTCGGGCCGAACTTGTCCTTGAAGGCGGGGTCAAGGAAGAAGCTGATCCCCACATAGCAGATGCCGCATTTGGTGTTCGCCACCGCGAACCGCCCCTTGAACCGCGGGTCGAGAATGCCGCGCCAATCGGCCTGCAGAATGGCGACTTCCTCGGGCGTGACTTTGTTCGGATTGTAGAGAATGGCCATGTCAGTGACGATGATGGTCATCGCCTGATCGCCAATCTTGTAGCTCGCCGGGATGCGGTCGTAGGTGGGCACCTTCCAATGCGCGAGGTAATTGCCCTCAGCGAGGTTCTTCATCAGCACCGGATCGCTGATCTGCACCACGTCGGCGATGAACTGTTTCGCGTCGGATTCTCGGGTGAATTTCTGAAACAGCTGCATGCCGATGGCGCGCTGCAGTTCGACATGGATGCCGGGATATTGCCTCTCGAAATCATTCGCCACGAGGCGCAGCGGTTCCAGCGGCTGGTTGAGATACCAGACCACCGTGCCGCCTTCGGTCTTCGCGTTGGCGTAAAGCGCGGCTTCGTCGGACGGCGCGGGGAGTGTTTGTGCCAGCGCCGGGGCGGAGACCAGCAGGATTGCGGCAAGCCAGTTGCGGATTTTCATCAATCGTCTCCTCAATACGCCTCAGCCAATTCCGGATGCTCGCGCAGATGCTTGGCGAGCAGGCCCTTCATGCCGCCCTCCTCGATCATCGTGCGGATATCCGGCGCGATGCCGGGATAGGTCCGCCTCTCGCCATCGGCCAGACGCACCACCTCGCCAGTGGCGAAATCAACATCGATCTCATCGCCATCGCGCACAAACGAGGTGATCCCGTCACACTGCACCATCGCGGCCAGAGCGAGACCGGTGGCCGCGCGGAACGAGCGATACGGCATCGACTGGCACAGGATGCGGATGTTGAGCGCCTTGAGCGCGATCAGCCCCTGGGTGTGCGCCTTGCCGCAACAGAAATTATCGCCCGCCACGATGAAATCGCCCGGCTTGAGACGGGTTTTCAGCGTGGGATCGACCTCGTCGAACAGATGCGGGATCAACTCGTTGGGGTCGGTGATGCGCAGCGGGATGAAGCGGAAATTGATCACCCCGCCATCATGCGGAACATTGTCGCCCAGGACATGTGCAGTGCCACGACCGCGCCAGAGATTGCTCATCGTCATCTCCCTCAGACTGCCATATCGGCAAAGGCGGATTGGCGCGGATCGCTGATCCCGCCGGTGATCGCCGACAGCGCCACGGTGGCGGGGCTGCCGAGATAGCACTCGGAATCCTTCGCCCCCATCCGCCCTGCCCCGTTGGTCGCCGCAGTCGAGATTGACACCTCGCCCGGTCCCATCGGCCCGCCGACGCCCCCGGCGCAAGGACCGCAACCCGGCGGCAGGATGATCGCACCGGCATCCATGAATTGCTGCGTCAGCCCCTCATCGGCGAGTTGCTTGGCGATGGCCACCGTGCCGGGAACCATGAAGAAGCGCACATTGGGGGCGACCTTCTGGCCGCGCATGATCTCGGCGGCGATTTTGAAATCGTCGTACATGCTGGAGCCGCACGCGCCGAGATAGGCGTGGTCAATACGCTTGCCGATCACCGTCTCGATATCCGCCGCCTTCTCCGGGCTGCCGGGGAGGGCCACCTGCGGCGCAAGCTCGGAGAGATCAAGCGTAATATCACCCTCGAAATGCGCGTTGGCATCGCTCTCCACCCAATTCGCATCCGGGGCCGAACCCAGCGGCGACATTGGCGGGAACAGCGTGTTGATCACGCCGAGTTCGGTGAGCGTGTTGCAGAGTGCGACGCGCGAGGCGAGCGGCATCGACTTGGTGGCGGGGCCAGCGAATTCGACCACGCGATAATCGAACTCCACGCCAAGCACGCCCGCCGCGAGATCGGAGGAAAGCTTGAAGCCGAGATCACGCGCATGCACGCCGGGGCGAAACTTGCCGACAAGATTCACCCGCAGCGTGTGCGGCACCACCGTCCACATCGTCCCGGTGCCGAGAACCGTTGGGATGTCTGGGCCAGCGCGCATCGCATAAGCCCCGATGGCGCCGAAATTGGTGCAATGCATGTCATAAGCGAACAGGAACATGCCGGGCGTCACCAGCCCTGCTTCCATCGGATAGATATGGCCATGCCCGCCGCGCCCGGCATCGTAGTAATGGCCGACCTGCCATTGCGCGCCGATGCGGCGGTTGTTGCGTGCCTGCTCGATGGCGCGCGGGGTGGTGGAGATCACCTGATGATCGACGATGATCATCACCCGCTCCGGGTTGGTGATCCGCTGATAGCCGACCTCGGTGAGGATCTTGTGGGCTGTCTCGACATAGCCATCGTGCAAGATGACCAGCGCGGGATCAGGCGTGATCACATCGCCCGGCTTCACCGACGCCAGCCCCGAGGCGCGTGCGAGGATTTTCTCCGCCATTGTCATTGCCATTGGTCAGGCCTCCGTTTCTTGGTCTTGCGTGTCGAGAATAACGATATCTTCGGGTGGCATGTGCATCCAGACATTCTGGCCGATCTGCCAATAGCCCGGCGGGCTGGTCTGCACACGAATGCGATGCTCACCCGCTTGCACCTCCACCTCGCCCATATTGCCGAGGAAGGTGACGTCTGAAATCACGCCTGCGATGACATTGGGCCAGGCGGGCGGCGCCGTGTGCAGAGCGATGTGTTCGGGACGGATGACGAGTTCCACCAATTCGCCGGGGCTGCGCGGATGATCGGCGATCATCGTCAACACGCCGGAGCCGAGATCGAGCCCATCCGGTGTGGCGCGGGCTGTGATGATGTTGGCCGAGCCGATGAAATTTGCGGCAAACCGGCTGGCCGGACGGTCGTAGATTTCGCGCGGTGACCCCACCTGCACGATCTGCCCGGCCTGCATCAGCACCACGCGGTCAGCGATCACCATCGCCTCCTGCTGGTCGTGGGTGACATAGATGGCGGTGATGCCAAGGCGTTTCTGCAGGCTGCGGATCTCGCCGCGCATCCGCTCGCGCATCTTGGCGTCAAGGTTCGACAGCGGCTCGTCGAACAGCAATATCTGCGGCTCCAGCACCACGGCCCGCGCCAGGGCGACGCGCTGCTGCTGCCCACCGCTCAGTTCGCCCGCATTGCGCGCGCCATATTGCGACATGCCGACGAGGTCGAGCGCGGTTGCCACCCGTCGGGTGATCTCTTCGCGCGGGGTGTGGCGCAGCTTGAGGCCGAGGGCGAGGTTTTCGGCGACACTCATATGCGGCCATAGCGCGTAGGATTGGAACACCATGCCAATCGAGCGCTTCTCCGGCGGCACCGGCACGCGCCCCCCCGAGACCAGCTGATCGCCAATCCAGATCGTCCCACTCGTCGCGGTTTCCAACCCGGCGAGACAGCGCAAGGTCGTGGTCTTGCCGCAGCCGGAGGGGCCGAGCAGCACCACCAACTCGCCGGACTCGACCGACAGATCGATCCCGCCCACCGCCGTCACCGGCCCGTGGCGTTTGACCAGATTTTCGATCCGGATCGCCGTCATGCTCCCCCCCGCCCCATTGTCCGCTCCAGCTTTACGCCAAAAGCGGCCCGCAGGCCGATGACGATGCCGAGCATCATCACCGTCTGGATCACGCCCACCACAGCGGCGAACTGGGTGTTGCCGGAATCCATGTAGTGCCAGGTCAGCACCGACAGCACCTCACTGCGCGCGGTGTAGAGCATCGCGGACGCCGAGAGTTCCTTGATGCAGAGAAGCATGATGCAGAAGGCGCTGGAGATCAGCGTCATCCGCATCAGCGGCAGCGTGACGTACCACATCGCCTGGATCGGCGAGGCCCCGCTCATGCGGGCACTGCCGTCGAGATCGGAGTGGATCTGCTGCAATCCGCCCCGGCTCATCATCACCCCAAAGGGCACGAATTTGGCGATATAGGCACCGAGCAGCACCCAGACCGTGCCGTAAAGCGGGCTTTTCAGTGACAGCCAGAGAATGCCGATGCCGTAGACCAGCCCCGGCACCGCCACCGGAATCGCCGACAGCATTGCCACCATCCGCGTGGCGAACGACGAATAGCGCAAATCGGCGATACTGATCACGAAGCCCGCTGCCACACAGATTGCAGCACTCCCCACCGCGAGGAAGAGCGTGTTGGTCAGCGCCTTGTAGGAATCCTGGTTGCTGAAGAACTGCCGGTAATGCTCAGTCGTCAGCATATCCATCGTCACGACGGCGGTGCTGTTTCTCAGGAAAGACGACAGCAACAAGGCGGCAAACGGCAGCACGGTGGCGAACATTATATAGAGTACCACCAGCCCGAACGCCGCCCAGCGCCAACTGCCCAACTCCAGCCTGCGCCCACTGAACCCCTTGCCGGAGACCGTCACGTAGCGGCTCGATTTGCGGGTGATCCGGCGTTGCAGAATCAAAGCGGCGACAACCACCAGCACCAGCATCAGTGCTGCCGAGGCGGCGTGCGCCTGATGCACATTGGCCCCCGTCGCATCGAGGAAGATCTGCCAGGACAGCACCGTGAAGCCGGCGTAATTCCCGATCTCCCCGGGGATTGTGTAGGTCTCGGCGGTCAGCGCGAACACCACCAGCCCCGACGCCAGGATCGACGGCAGACACAGCGGCAGCGTCACCCGGATCAACGCGCCGATCGGTGACGCCCCCACCGAGCGGGCAGCTTCTTCGAGTGCGCCGTCCATCGAGCGCAGACTGCCCAAGGTGAACAGATAGACGAAGGGCATGAAGAAGAGGAACATCACCCAGATCGTGCCGCCATAGGTCCAGACATCCATCAGCGGCGGCAGATCAATCCCAAGCGGGGCCAGCAATGCGTGCAGCCCGTTGTTGAGAAAGCCGGTCTTCGCCGAACCCAGCGCCACCCAGGAAATCAGCCCAGTGAAGGGCGAGAGGAACATCGGCATCACCACCATCAGATCGAGCGCCGATTTGCCGGGCAGATCGGTGCGCGCAATCAACACGGCGGCGATCACGCCGAAGACAAGGCACAACACGGTGACGGCAGTCGAGATCAGGATCGTCTGCCACAGCGCGTCGAGATATTCCTCGCCGGTGAACACGTCGAGAAACGCGTCCAGGCTGTGCCGGTCGGCGAGGCCAAAACGCGTCTCGGCGCGGAAGGCGGAATCAAGGCTGATGGCCAGCGGCAGCACAGCGAGGATCAACACCATCGCCGCCACCACCAGCCAGATCAGCCGCTCCCGCATCAGGCGGGCTTCCGCTTGCCCGCAAGCTCCGGCACCGAGACGCCGGCTGCAATCCGCGCTTCCTGCGCGTGCTCGGCCGCCGTCTTCTTCTGCGCGTATTCCAGCACGGCGGGTGCGATCTCGCGTGGGATGAAGCACACCCCACTGTCATCGGCGATCACCACATCGCCCGGATTCACCCGAAGGCCCGCGATGATCACCGTGCCGTTGATCTCCACCGTCTCGACGCGCCATTTGCCGGAAATCGGGGTGAATTCCGCCGCCCAGATCGGATAGCCCGCATCGCGTGACTGCCCCATATCGCGCACGCCGCCATCGACGATGGAGCCGACCTCGCCCTGCCGCAGCCCAATCTGCGCGCCAACGCCGCCCATGTTGGAGCATCCGTGCACGCCTTGGATCACCAGCACGTCGCCCGGCATGGCGAGGTTGTGCGCCTCGATCTCGGCCATCTTGTTGGTCTTCTGCCGCGCCAGTTCGAGCGGATTTTCCCGCTGCGGGATGTTGCGCAACGTCAGCGCCCGCCCGACCAACCGCGCCCCCGGCGTGGAGCCGCGCAGCTTGGAGGTGCCGAGACAGCCCTGCACGCCCATCTCCTCCAGCGCGTCCGAGACGGCGGAGGTGGCGTCGCCCAGCGCGCGGAAACCCTCCAGCAGCCCATCCGGCAAAGCGGGAAGTTCGATCATCCGGATGCGCTCAGGCGCGATTTTTCCCGTGAGTTCCTTGTCGGACATCGCCACTCTCCCTGGGCCGCTTATTTTACGACGGTCTCATAAGCCAAGAGTGTCACAGCCGCCTGCAGGGTTCAATCCGTCATTGCGCGACGGCGAGATGGCAACGCAACACCGCCCATAAGGCAGCAGGCTAGCGCAACGCCCGCGTCGAACGGATCGCAGGGACACGACAAACCCGCTGGAGCAGCG
>CAITEF010000159.1 GCA_903891315.1 uncultured Rhodospirillales bacterium
ATTGTCATTGGCACTTGTATTGTTGACCCGATAACGGCGGTATCATGCCGGGCAAAAGGTGGGTCTTTACCACGCGTGTCGATCCTGTGTCGCCCCCATGCCCCCGAATGCGCCGCCAATTGCCTGGGCGGAAAACACCGGGTTAATGGTGGAGGCGCCGGGTACTGCCCCCGGGTCCACAACGCTTATTCCAACCACCGTTTATCACCATAGTCGGCAAGCCGACCCACAGAAGATAGGCGCAAACGCCTGAAAAGGAAAGGATCGCGTGATGAGCCAGGACCACAGCGGCGTTGCGCGCCCGACATTGCCGGAGCCATTGCCCTACCGACTGGCCAGACGCGACATCATTCATCTGATGGGGGTGGAGGATTGCTTCACCCCGGGAGACGGGGAGAAAATCGGCGCGCTCTGGAAGCGCTTCATGCTGCGCCACGCCGAGATTCCGAACCCGGTCAACCAGCCGCCAGTCGCACTCGCCCGCGTGCTCGGCCCGGACAATCGGTTCGATTATCTCTGCGCCATGCAGATGACCGACCCCGCCGCACCGCCTGAGGGGATGATCCAACGCAGCCTGCCGCCCGCCGATTACGCCGTCTTCCGACACGCCGGGCCGGTGACAACGATCAGCCGGACCTATCAACTTATTTTCGGTGCCTGGCCGCTGGTGGATCGCAATTTCAGGATTCCGCCGATCTTCCTCGAGCTGTTTTTGCCGAAATTCGATCCTGCAACCGGCGAGGGCGGGGTGGAGATTTGGGTGATGCTGCAGGCATCTTCTGCCGCAAGCCGAGCCTGACGCAGCCTGTAATCAGGCCGCCGACATCAGGCGCAGGCGCTCGGCCAACGCGCTGGGCGCATTTTCCGGCGCCCAGTCAAACTTGACGCCGACATTGGTGCCGCTGCGCAGAATGCGCCCCGGCAGATCGGGCAACCCGGGCAGACGCAAGGCGACCTCCGCACCGTCCTGCAGCGGATGTTCCACCATCACGCCGGCGCCGCCATGGCTGAGATCGACGCAGGTGGCGGGCCGCGCTTCGCCGTTGACCACGATTTTGGCTGGCGCATTGAACTCGAAGCGGGCGGCAACCCGGCGATTGGCAGCGTCGGAGGAGGTGCGCACAATGCGGACCATCACCTGCCGCAACTCGCCAATCCGGTCACCCACCACTTTGGCGGCGTTGCGAATCTCACCAATCGCCGCATCCGTGCCGTGCATCTCACCGGAGACGATGGTGATCTGCTCGGTGACGCTGCGCATCGCCTCGGTGGCCTCGGAGACATTGTGTGCGATCTCAGAGGTCGCCGCCGTCTGTTGTTCGACTGCGGCGGCGACCGATTGCGTGATGTGCTCGATGGCGTTGACGCGGGCGACGATCTCGCCGACCGCGTCAACCGCTTCTTGCGTCACCTGACGGATCGCCCCCGTGTTGCGGGCGATTTCCTCGGTGGAGCGGGCGGTTTGGGTGGCGAGTGCCTTGACCTCGTTGGCCACCACGGCAAAGCCGCGCCCGGCTTCGCCGGCACGCGCGGCCTCGATGGTGGCGTTGAGCGCCAGAAGATTGGTTCGCCCGGCAATATCGCCGATCAACCGTGCGACGCTGTCGATTTCCGCCACGGCTGTGGCGAGTTGGCCGATCACCTCCTGTGCGCGAAGTCCGGCCCGTGAGGTGCTGGCGATCTCGCCGGCCGTGTTGCCGATCTGGCTGGCGATCTCGCGCGCCGAGTTGGACAATTCCACCCCACCGGCCGCCACCGCCTCACTGCGCTGTAACGCCGCCAAGCTGGCCTGTGACACCTGATCGACATTGCCGAGCACGCGAGAGGCTGATTCGACCAGTTGCTGCGCACTTTTGGCCAGCACCGCATTGCTCTCGGCGGTGCGGTTGGTGATCAACTCGCTCTCGCGCTCGATGGTGTCGGCGGCGTTGCGCAAGGCCGATACTTTTTCCGCCTCAGAGGCGGCGCGCGCCGCCTCTCGCTCGACTTCCGCCGCCGCGTTTTGCCGCATGGCGTCGCGGAAGATCAGCGCGGTTCTGGCGATGTCGCCGACTTCGTCACGCCGGTTGGTGCCGGTGATCTCGGCGTCGAATTGGCCCCGCGACAACTCCCCGAGTGCCATGGTGATCCGCTTGATCGGGCTGGAGATGTTGATCCGTGCCAGCAAGGCCGAGAGCACCAGCACACCGGAAAGGCCACCGAGCACGATGATGTAGGTGTTGCGGATCGTCTGATTGGTGACGGCAAGGGCTGCGTCGGAGGCGTTGTCGTTGCTCTTGATAATCAGATTGGTCAGCGCGCTGATCTGCTCCATCTGGGCGTTCAACGCCGGATCGCAGCTTTGCCGCATCTGCTCCACCGCCAGCCGCCGATCAGACTCGCCAAGCGATTTGCCAAGCGTGATTGTCGACGCGCAGTCCTGCGACATCACTTTGTGATAGCCATCGACGATGCGTTGAATGTCCGCCGTCTCGGAGGGCATCCCTTTGATGGCGAGTTTCATCTGCTTCACGAAGAAGCCTTCGGTGTCGGTGATCTCCTGCGCCGCCTGTTGCTTGCCGTCGGTCGTGACCTCCTCAAGCAGGCGGTAGATCGACCGGTTGATATAGACCAGATTCCGGTTGGCGCGCGCGATGGCAAGATTGGCGCGGCCCGGACCGTCGATCAGGTCGCCGTATGAGTCGTCGATGAAGCGCATCTTGCTGGTGGTGAACACCGTCGAGCCCACAGAAACCGCAGCAAACAGGGCCAGCAGCAACTGGATCTTGGTTGAAATCCTGAATTTGATGAATTTCAACATCAGCAAAAATCCTTCCAGCAGGCAGCACGGTCCTGTCGTGGACCAGGCACGAGGGTGAGCGACATCAAGGGCCGTCCGCTTCGATCACGGCGGGTGTGAGATGGTGCGACAATCGGGATCTTTGCTGCCGGGCGGGCAATCATCGGCCGCCTGGCCGCCACGGGCGAAAGCGCCAACAGTGAGAGCGAGGCCAGCAAGAAGCACCAGAATGGCAATTGTGCTTCTGGCCGACAAAATCGTGGTGAGTGCGCGATTTGGCATGTGTATCACTCCAGATTACAGGTCAAACAAGTGACCAATCTCGAAATGCAGGCCAATGATCAGGTCGTTTTTATAGGCCGGATCATACCCAGGATGGATGATGTACTGGATGTCGGGCTGCATGGTCAGCCACTCATTGAGCTTGGCCCGATAGGTGATCTCAAAGCTGGTTTCGTTGTTCTGGAAACCATTGCCCATCGCAGCCTGCGCCGCCTTATACGAGTTCGGCGCGATATTCTCGTTGAACGAGACGCCGATTTTGTCGTGCGGGCGTTGGGCAAACGGGCCGGTATAGACCAGACCGCCATTGATCGACTGGGACGTGTTGGTCGATTGCGGCGCGGAAACGCCCAGGGTGAGAAACCCGTCCAGCCCGGTCTTGCCTTCGCCGTTGAAGAGCCGCGTGGCCCCACCGAGATACCCGCCCTGTTGGCCATAGACCATCCGCGGCTGGTGGCCGGTGGTGAATTCGTTGTTGGTCGGCAATTTTGATGTCAGCGCCCAGACGCCCAGCATCACCTTGGTGGAGGAACTTGGCGTGTAATCGACCTCCCCCATGGCGAGTGCCCCGTAATGCGAGGAGATGAACACGCCATTGGAGGCCTGATGCTTCGGATTGTCCGACGCGCCATCGGCCAGCACGGCCTGCACGCTCCAATCCGGGTTGATCGTCTGCCGCACCCGGACCGCGAGCGGCGTGTAGGGATAATTGCCCGGCCCGACCGTGCCGTTTTGCGGCATGGTGCCGGATTGGTCGAGCGCGGTGTTCCAGGTCAGATCCTTGCTGAGGAACAGCGACATCGGCTTGGTGGTGGAGAACTCGCTCTCCAGATCGTAGATGCCGATCAGCACATCCGTGCTGCCGAAATTCTGATCATAGAACGCCTGATAGAGACGGAACATCTCGAAACCGGCGCTGTCGATTGGGCTTTGCTGGTCGACGGCCCCGGCATAGTGGTTGCCGAAGGAATTTCGGCCCTCATAGAAGCCTTCCAGCACCGCCTGACCGCCGGTCCAGCCGAAGGCACGGTCAGTGTCGACCCGCAATTGGGCGTCGACATTGTTCATCATCAGCGCACCACGGCGCACGCCGCCGACTGCCTGGTCCCACAATTCGCCGGTGTAGAGCAGGTTGAGCTGATACGGCGACGAGGCAGCCGACGCAGCGCTCTGCGCCAGTGCCGGAATTGAACCACTGGCCGCCAGAATGGCGCACGCCGTGAGAAGGTGAAATCTGCGACCGAGCATCGTCCTGGTGCCTTTCCTGTCAGGCAAACTGTGCAAGCCCGCACCGGTTTCGATGCGGACGCCATCAGGCTATCGGCAAGGCCTCTAAGATTTCGTAAACGGATCGGCACGCTTGGGCGGAAAGTTCATCTGGATCGAGTTGCAAACCCTCTTGGTCTTTCGCAAGCCACGCTGTTAAATCGTGAGATGCCCATCGACCCCATCCAGCAGGCCGATATCGAAGCCCTGCGCGCCCAATCCTTCTCCACGCGCCGCGCCACCGTGCCGGCATTGGAGGAGATCCTGTATCAGGCCCTTCCGGTGCTCGATCACGGATTTGTCCGGGTGATCGACTATATGGGCGACGATGGCGCGGTGGTGCAGGCCGCCCGAGTCTCCTACGGACGCGGCACCCGCAAAGTGTCCGAGGATGCCGGGCTGATCCGCTATCTGATGCGGCATCGGCATTCGACGCCGTTCGAAATGTGCGAGATCAAATATCACGTGAAGCTGCCGATCTTCATCGCGCGGCAGTGGATCCGTCATCGCACCGCGAATGTGAACGAGATCTCGGCGCGTTATTCGATCCTGGATCGTGAATTCTATCTGCCCGCGCCCGATCAACTCGCCGCCCAAAGTGCGATCAACCGCCAGGGTCGGGGCGATGTGCTGGAGGGCGACGAGGCGGCGCGCGTGCTCGATCTGTTGCGCGAGGATTCGATGCGCTCGCATGCGCATTACATGGAATTGCTCAACGAGGATGATGACGGGAAGGTTCTCGACGAATCACGCACCGGGCTTGCGCGTGAATTGGCGCGGATGAACCTGACGCTGAACACCTACACGCAATGGTATTGGAAGACGGATCTGCACAATCTGCTGCATTTCCTCTCGCTGCGGGCAGACAGCCACGCGCAATACGAGATTCGCGTCTATGCCGAGGTGATGCTCAAGACAGTCGAGGCCTGGGTGCCGGCGTGTTACGCGGCGTTTCGCGATTATCGCCTGGGGGCGGTGACGTTCTCGGGCGCGATGCTGGCGGTGCTGTGCCGGATGCTGGCGGGCGAGACCGTCACCCGTGAGAGCAGCGGCCTCGGCCAGCGTGAATGGGCGGAATTCCAGGCGACTCTGGCTGGCTCCGCGCCGGGTTAGGCCATAGCCCGGACAATTCGCCTGCGCCGCCGCAGCCAGACAAGCGCGATGGCGGCCACGCCGAACACCATCAATGTTCCGGGCTCACCCACCGTGGGGTCCGATCCGACCAGCGTTGTGCTGGGGTCCGAGCCATTGCCGACCGGGGTGTAGTCCATCGTCAGGACCAGGGTTGCCGCAATCGTGTCGGTCACCCCGCCCTGCAACGGCGTGTCCCCAGTGGTGTAGGACAAGTCGTTGGCGACCACGTAGAAGGCCGATGGTCCGGTGCCGGTGAAGTAAGCGAGCGAGGTCTGGTCGGTGAAGAGATCGTTGGAGGTGGCGGTCAGCGAAATGCCGGTGGCAGAGAAATAGGAATCACTGCCCGGCCCGCCGACGCCATCAAATGCGGTCAGATACTGGGTGTACGACGACGAGAGCAACTGCAGTGAGTCGAACTGCGTGGTGTCGATGAAATACAGCGACAGATTTCCCTCGACCGTCGCTGAATAATTCCCGGCATTGCTGGAGACGTTCTGCGCGGCGATGTCGGCGTTCATGGTGGTCGAGATGCTGACATTGACCGAATTCAGCGTGCCGACCGATGGATCGACCAGATTGAAACTCGGCGCCATCACCCAATAGGGCGCAGTGTCGGGAAGGGTGATTGTGGTGGTGACCACTGTGGCGCGGACTGCCGGGTTCCAGGCGAAAGACGAGGCGGCAAGCAGCAAGACAGAGGGAAGTTTGGACAACAGGCGCATGGTCGGATCTCCGCTGCCACAACACAGGGCCTGTGGCTGTTCTGAAGGGGACGACAGTCCTGCTCTAAAAAGCGGATTCTGGCTTGATTAACCAATCAATAAGAAATCACATTTCATTTTGACGAAGAATGACGATGTTTGACGAATTGACGGGATCTTATTGCCTCTACAGTATTTTCTGTTTTTTTAACTTAAAAATACGGGTCAGGCGATTGCAGCCGAATCTCACGTAACGAGAGCATCGATCTCGGGTCAGGGAGGCAAGCAGTCCGCACGGCGCGGCAAGCAGTTCCCTGGAGTTCCGAGCATGACGCAGAATCCGACAGACTGGCTGAGAGATCCGGGCGCGCGGGCGCGGTTGGCCTTATGGCTCGACGGCTTCGGTGCGGTGCTTGCGACCGTCGCCCCGGTGGTCGATCTGCTGGTGCGGCTGGCGCTGGCCAAGCCGTTTTTCGAGCCTGGAATGATGATCGCGCCCGGCCATCATGATTGGCTGGTGATTGCGACGCAGTTGGTCGGGCCAATGCTGTTGCTTGTGGGCTGGCAAGTGCGGCCGGTGGCGTTGCTGTTGCTCGGGTTGACGCTGGCGCATCAGAGCGGGGCACCGATGGGTGATGAGCACATCGTTTGGATCGCGTTGTTCGGCTGGTATCTGGTGCATGGCGCGGGGCCGATCTCGCTGGATCATCTGCTCGACAAGGGCCTCGGCATCAGCCCGCTGCCCTTCGCGGGGGCTGCGATCCGGGCGGCGCATTGGACGCGTGACCGGGTCGCACCGCTGTATCGGCTGGCGCTGCGGGTCTGGCTCGCCGCCGGTCTGTTCGGCGTGACGGCGGCGATGGTGCCGAGCGAGGAGTGGGCGGGATTGCCGATGCCGATCGCCATGCTGGCGGCGGGTCTGCTCGCATTCGGTCTGTTCACGCCGCTGGTAGCGCTGGTGCTGATCCTGGTGCCGACCTCGATGATCGTGATGGACGGTGCAGGGGGCATGGGCGGGATGACGCCGTATCTGCCGCTGCTGCTTGCTTTGCTGGGATCGCACGGGGCGGGACGGTGGTCGCTTGACCGGATGGTCAGTCGGATGGCGAATCGCAAGAGCGAGTTTGATCGGGATGCGCCGCATGTGGTGATTGTCGGCGCCGGGTTCGGCGGCTTGGCCTGTGCACAGGGGCTGTGCCATTCTGGGGCGAAGGTGACGCTGATCGACCGGCAGAACCATCATCTGTTCCAGCCACTGCTGTATCAGGTGGCGACCGGCAGCCTGTCGCCGGCCGATATCGCCACACCGATCCGCGCGATGTTTCGCGACAATCGCGATATCAGCGTGCTCTGCGCCGAGGTAAGCGGGGTTGATCCGCAAGCGAAGACGATCCAGGCCGGAGGGCGCAAGATCGCCTATGACGCGCTGGTGTTGGCCACCGGGGCGACGCATGGCTATTTCGGCAAGGATCAATGGGCGGAATATGCGCCCGGCCTGAAATCGGTGGCCGATGCCACGGCCATTCGCAGCCGTATCCTGAAGGCCTTCGAGCAGGCGGAGGCATGTCAGAATAACGCCGAACTGGCGGCGTTATTGACCTTCGTCGTCGTCGGTGCAGGTCCGACCGGGGTGGAGTTGGCAGGTGCGATTGCCGAGTTGGCGCGCAATGGGATGGCGAAGGATTTCCGCAATTTTGATCCGGCGAGTGCACGCATTCTGCTGGTGCAGGCGGCACCGCGCGTGCTGCCGCAATTCACCGATGCACTCTCAGATTTCGCGCTGGAGGCGGTGCGTTCGCTGGGGGTGGAGGTTCTGCTCGACAGTGCGGTGCAGGATATCGACGCGACCGGCGTGGTGATCAACGGCACGCGGCTGGAGGCGGCTACTGTGTTGTGGGCGGCGGGCGTGGTCGCCTCGCCTGCCGCGAGATGGCTGGGCGTCACGCCGGATCGCGCCGGGCGGGTGCCGGTGAAGCCTGATCTATCGGTGCGTGATTTGTCGGATGTTTACGTGGTCGGCGACACGGCGCTGACGCTTGACGCCAATGGCGCGCCGGTGCCCGGGCTGGCCCCTGCCGCAAAGCAGGGCGGGGCTTATGTCGCGAAGCTGTTGAAGGCACGACTGCGCGGCGAGGCAGTGCCGGGCCCGTTCGTCTACCGCCATCAGGGCAGTCTGGCGACGATTGGGCGCAAGACGGCGGTGGCCGATTTCGGGCGGATGAAGCTGCGCGGGGCGATTGCGTGGTGGCTCTGGGGGGCGGTGCATGTGCTGTTCTTGGGCGGTCTGCGCAATCGGACTTCGGTGGTGATCCACTGGGTGTGGTCGTATTTCACCTTTGATGTGGGCGTGCGGTTGATCACGAGTGATCCGGTGGGGGAGCAGCAGTAGGGCGGAAAAGGTGAAGCCGTCATCCGCCGTCTCGTGGCGGCATGACGAATGGCGGATGACGCTTCGCTCTTCCGCCCTACTTCGCCAGCCAGCCCCGCCAGCCGCCAAATTGCGTGATTTCTTCAGCACCAACGACGCCCTGCGCCTCGGCGAGGAAGCCGAGGCAAAGGCCGGTTGCGAGCGACACTGAGCCGAAGCCGAGCGGGGGGGGGACCATCGCCAGCAACGGGCCGATAGCGGATGTCGGCAATGCCCAGACCTCACCTGCAATCGACGCCCCCTCGCCCACGCGCAGCAATCCGGGGCGGTTGCCCAGGGCATAGAGGCGATATTCCGGCGTTGTGCGGTCCTCGCGCATGAAGCGTCCGCCGAGGCCGGTGATCTGGCCGTTGAGCGGCAGGCCGGACATGTGGGCGCCGATGCAGAACAAGGCCGTCTCGTCCTCGGCCAGGGCGTCAGGCTTGGATGGCGGGGGAAGTTCGGCTTTGGTCGCACCGATGTGGCTGGCGTTCTGGCGGTGAATGGCGTCGGCAATGGCGGCGATTCGGCCTTCCGACCAGGAGGGGCCAAGCACCGTCACGCCGGTCGGCAAGCCGTCCGGGCCGATTCCGGCGGGGATGGCGATGGCGCACAGATCACAGAGATTGACGAAATTGGTGAAGGTGCCGAGGCGGGAATTCGGGCCGATGGGGTCGGTGGCAAGTTCGGCGAGCGTGGGGGTGAACGGGGCGGTGGGGAGAAGCAGGGCGTCGATGCCAGCGAACATCTGCTCGGCGAGACGGCGGGCGGCGGCGAGTTTGTGGAAGGCGTCGAAGGCGTCGACGGTCTTACGCAACATCCCGGCTTCGAGGATGATCCGCGTGGCGGGGAACAGCGACTCCGCCTGGGTTTCGATCACTTGGCGCAACGCCGACGAGCGCTCAGAGACCCAAGGGCCATCATAGAGAAGCCGGGCGATCTCCAGGAACGGGGCGAGATCAACGCTTTTGGTCATGAACCCAGACGCCACGCGCGCATACGCCGCCGCCTGTGCTGGATCACACAGGCCGCCCACATCGGCGACGCCAATTCGCAGCGCCGATGGCAATGCGGCTCTGCGCAAATGATCGAACGGGGCACGGCGGGAATACGGGTCGCCAGCGTCGAACCCGCTCACCACCTGCGCCACCAGGCGGGCCTGATCGACGCTGGCGGCGAAAACCGAGATCGTGTCGATGGAGCGGCAGGCGGGGACCATGCCGGTGGAGGAGAAGCTCCCGATGCTGGGCTTCCAGCCGACGATATTGCCGAAATAGGCGGGCACCCGGCCGGAGCCTGCGGTGTCGGTGCCGAGTGACACGTCCACAATCCCCGCCGCCACCGCCACGGCCGAGCCGGAGGAAGAGCCGCCGGGGACGCGGGTGGCGTCGAAGACGTTGCGCGGCACGCCGTAGGGGCTGCGGACGCCGACGAGGCCGGTGGCGAACTGGTCGAGATTGGTTTTGCCAATCAGCAATGCCCCGGCATCGAGCATCTTCTGCACCACCGGGGCGGAGACGCTCGGCGTATAGGCAAACGCCGGACAGGCCGCCGTGGTGGGCAGGCCTGCGACATCGATATTGTCCTTCACCGCGAAACTGATGCCCCAGAGCGGGCGGCCCTGCCGTCCTTCCTGTTCGAGGCGCGCGGCATCGGCGAGAATCTCGGCATCGCTGCGGCGGGTGATCCAGATGGCGGGATCGGCGACGCGGCGGTCAGCGGCGAGGGCGGCTTCGGCGGATTGGCGGGGAGTCATCAAGCGTTCTCCGGTTCGCCGTGCTGGCGTGCAATGCCCATGCCGGGAAGATTGGCATGAAATCGGCATATAGGCTTGCCGCAGACGGAAACGGTGCCACACTTTGCCTGTCCAGTATCAGGGGATATCATGCGACGTATTCTAGGCCTCACCGCTCTTGCGCTTCTCGCCACCACATCGCTGGCGCAGGCGCAGGAGACGCCGACCCAAACTCTCAAGATCGCGTTGCGCGAAGACGCTGACGCGCTCGACCCTACACTGGCACGCTCCTATGTCGGTCGGATCGTGTTCGCCTCGATGTGCGACAAGCTGTTCGACATCAACGAGAAGCTGGAGATCGTCCCGCAACTCGCCACCGGCTATGCCTATGAGGACCCGACGACGCTGCGGATCGATCTGCGCGCGGGGGTGAAGTTCCATGACGGCACCACGATGGATGCCGAGGCGGTGAAATATTCGCTCAACCGGCATTTGACGATGCAGGGCAGCGGACGGCGGGGTGAGTTGGCCTCTGTCGACAGCATCGAAGTGGCCGGCCCGCTCACGGTGAAGCTGCATCTCAAATCCCCGTCCTCACCGCTGCTGGCGCAGCTGGCCGACCGTGCTGGGATGATTCTGTCGGCCAAGGCGGCGGAGGCGGCGGGGAAGGATTTCTCGCTGCGTCCGGTCTGCGCCGGGCCGTTCAAGTTTGTTGAGCGGGTGGCGCAGGACCACATCACTGTGGAGCGTTTCCCGGATTACTGGAACGCCAAGGACATCCATTTCGCCAAGATTGTGTTCCAGACCATCGTCGACAGCACGACGCGGGTGGCCAATTTGCGGGCAGGTGCGGTCGATCTGGTGGAATCGGTGGTGCCGAGCGATGTGGCGACGGTGAAGGCCGATCCGAAGTTGAAACTGATCACCTCGCCGGGGCTCGGCTATGAGGGGATCAATTTCAACGTGAATCACGGCCCGCGCGCCTCCGGCCCGATCAGCAAGGATGCCCGCGTGCGGCACGCCTTCGACATGGCGATTGATCGCGACGCTCTGAACCAGGTGGTGTTCAACGGGCTGTTCCCGGCGACGGTGCAGGCGGTGCAGACCGGCAGCCCGTATCATGCGCCGGGCGTCGAGCCGAAGCCGCGTGATCTGGATGGGGCGAAGAAGCTGTTGGCTGCGACCGGGTTGCCGCTGCCGATCAAGGTGACGGTGAATGTGCCGAACTCGCCGACCCGCATCCAGGCGATGGAGGTGGTGCAGGCGATGGTGGCTGAGGCCGGGTTTGATCTGAAGATCAACGCGATGGAATTCGCCACCACGCTGGATGCCGGGGATCGCGGGGATTTCGAGGCCTATCTGCTGGCGTGGTCGGGCCGCACCGATCCGGACGGCAATATCTGGAATTTCTGGCACACGGGTGGGCCGAACAATTATCCGGGCTACTCGAACCCGGATGTGGACAAGGCGTTGGAAGATGCGCGCAAGACCAGCGACGTGAAGGAACGCGCCGCCCTTTATGCCAAGGCGCAGATTCAGGAATTGGCGGATCTGCCGATCAACTATCTCTGGTCGCCGCAGAATATTGTGGGGATCAATGCGAAGCTGACGGGTTTCGTGCCGGTGCCGGATGGTTTGATCCGGGTGCAGGGCATGGTGTTGGCGAAGTAAATGCTGGCAACGCTCGGCAAGCGCGCGCTGCAGGCGATACCGACGCTGACCCTGGTCAGTGTTCTGGTGTTTGTGCTGCAACAGGCAATGCCGGGCGATCCGGCGTTGATCCTGGCAGGGGAAGACAAGACGCCGGAATTGCTCGCACAGATCCGCCATGAATTGTGGCTGGATCGGTCGCTGCCGCTGCAATATCTGCATTGGCTGGGCGGCGTGTTGCAGGGAGATTTCGGGCTGTCCTGGCGCAACCGCGAGCCGATTGCCGGGCTGATTGCGCTCAAATTGCCGGTGACGCTGCAATTGGGCTCGATGGCGTTCGTGATCGCGGTCTGCATCGGGGTGCCTGCCGGGATTGTCGCCGCTGTCGGGCGCAACACGTGGTGGGATCATCTGGCCAATGCGATTGGGCTGGCGGGGCTTTCGACGCCGAATTTCTGGCTGGGGATCATGATGATCCTGTTGATCAGCGTGCATCTCGGCTGGCTGCCGCCCTCGGGCTATGTGCCGCTGGGCGAGGATTGGCGGCAATCGCTGGCCACCACGATCATGCCGGCCTTCGTGCTCGGCAATGCGATTGCCGCCGTGCTGATGCGGCACACGCGGTCGGCGATGCTGTCGGCACTCGATCAGGATTATGTGCGCACGGCGCGGGCGAAGGGACTTTCCGAGTGGCGCGTCGTGCTGCGGCATGCGTTGCGCAATGCGTTGGTGCCGGTGGTGACATTGGGAGCACTCGAACTCGGCACGCTGTTCGCGGGAGCCGTGCTGACCGAGCAGGTCTTCACCATTCCGGGCTTCGGCAAGCTGATCGTGGATGCGGTGTTCAACCGGGATTATCCGGTGGTGCAAGGTGTGGTGCTGATCACCGCATCACTCACCATCCTGCTCAGCCTGTGCGCCGATCTTCTCTATGTGGCGATCAATCCGAGGTTGCGGACGGGATGAGCGAGACGATCAACTCCCCTTTGCGGCTGGCCTGGGCTCGGTTTCGGCGGCGGCCCTTGGCAATGTTCGGGCTGGCGGTGGTGCTGATGTTTGTGGTGGTGGCGCTGGCCGCACCGCTGATCGCGCCTGCCGATCCGATGAAGACGAGTTGGACGGCGATCCGCAAATTCCCCTCCGCCCTCGCCTGGATGGGCACCGATGAGAACGGGCGGGACGTGTTCTCCCGCGTGATCTGGGGGGCGCGGGCCTCGCTGGCGGCGGGGATTATTTCCGTCTCGATTGCGGCCTCGCTCGGCATTCCGGTGGGCGTGATCGCCGGGTTCAGCGGCGGGCGGGTGGATGCGATCCTCAGCCGCCTGGTGGACACGCTGCTCTCGGTGCCGAACCTCGTGCTGGCGATCACGCTGGCGGCGTTTCTGGGGCCGTCTTTGCAGAATGCGATGATCGCCATCGGCATTGCCGCCGCCCCGGTTTTCATGCGGGTGGCACGCGGGGCGACAATTGACGTGGCCTCGCTGGATTATATCGAGGCGGCGCGCGCGCTCGGCAATCCGCCCTGGCGGGTGGCGTTGCGGCATGTGCTGCCGAATATCGTCCCACCCTTGCTGGTGCAGGCGACGTTGGCGATTGCCGGCGCGATTATCGCCGAGGCCTCGCTCTCCTTCCTCGGCCTCGGCCAGCAGCCGCCCGCGCCGAGTTGGGGCTCGATGCTGAACTCGGCGCAGAGATTTCTGGAACAAGCGCCGTGGCTGGCGATTTTTCCGGGGGCGGCGATTTTCCTGTGTGTGTCGGCGTTCAATCTGGTGGGCGACGGGTTGCGCGACGTGCTGGACCCGAAGCTGAAATCCGGCGGTCTGGCCCGCACCCATGCCCGCACCGCCGCCGCCTCCGGTGAAGCCCGGCGCGCCGGGCTGCAACCTGCGGGTGACGCG
>CAITEF010000160.1 GCA_903891315.1 uncultured Rhodospirillales bacterium
CGGTCGCATTGGCCGCGTTGACCAGATAATCGCCGATCTGCACCTGCGATCCGTCAACGTCGGTGTACCAGATCGCTTTGCCGTAGAGGTTGGGCTTCTGATAGGTGTTGTCCGCGGCATTGAACGCCGCCGGCAGTGTGGTGATCAGATTGCCCAGCGGTGCGGTTGCGGTCAGCGGGCGGTAGAGGCTGAAGGGATAGCCGAGCCGTGCCGCCGCTTTCGCGCGCCCTGCGTAGATCTTGGCGTTGATCTGGTCTGGCGTCATCAGACCACCATTTGACCCGACGAGCCGAGGCTCGGTCCAGCTGCAACCCCGAAGAAATTGCAGAGTTCAAGCCGCGCCATGTTATAAAGCCCGGCCCGGTCAGCGACCTCGCGCTTGTTGTGCTTCCACACGGACGCTTCGTCGGTGTCGAGGTTGACCGACGAACCCCAAAGAGCCGTTTCCAGCCCGTTGAGGTTGATCAGCATGGTCGTGACAACTGCGGCCTCACTGGCCGTCAGATTGGCCAGCCGGTATTCGAGCACGCCATAGCGCGTCATGAAGCGGTAGCCGCTGGCCGGGTTCACGGTTTGGCCGGAATTGCCATATCCGCAATAGCGTCGGCAATCGACCAGCTGCGCGTCGGTCAGCGACATGCCTTAGCCCTCGACGATTTCGTAGACCACGTCGCCACGGCTGACGAAATATTCGATTTGCGCTGGCTTGGTCACAAGATCGCCAGCGTTGAACACATAGTAGGCGCCGTCATCATCGAAACCCGAATAGTAGGCCTCAAGTCGAATTGCGGTCGGCAGCGCGGGCGCATCGCCTGCGGCGGGTTTGGCAGCAGCCATGAGAGAATTCCTTCAAAGAGTGGTCCCCGGCCCGGTAGAGCCAGGGACCTGTCACGATCAGCAATGCTCGATCACGACGGCGCGCTTGTAATACTGCGCGCCAGCGGTCGGAATCACGGTCGTGGTTGCCGTGGCATCGGACGGAGCGACAAAGCCGCCGACCCAGAACCACGACTGCGCCACGATCTGTGCCAGACGGTCGAGCGGTGCGCGGGTGACCATCACCACATCGTCGACATAATCGACCATGGCGTTGGTGCCGGACATCTCTGCGGCCTTCTGTTCCATCCCGGCAAAGTCGCCTTCGACCAGTGCGCCGCTGGTGCAGATGATCGGACGGCGCACCTTGAGCGCGGCGTTGGTCGGGTGCGTCTGCACCGGCGCTTCCGTGGTCGGATTGAACCGCACGCCAGCCAACTTGAACACTTCGCCTTCGCGCCATTCACGCGAGCCGTACTGGCCTTGGAATGCCTGCTTGAAGTCGGCGTCCGCGAACAACTGGCGCATCGACACGTTGTCGCCGTACCAATCGAAATCGGGCCCGATGATGCCGGTGTTGTTGCGCAGCTGCGCAACCGCGTCCTCGATAGCCGCAAGGGACAGTGTATCGGAAGATGTCAGCGCAGCGGTCGAGGTTGTCGAGGCAAACGCCGAGCCGCCGGTCCATTTGCCGTTCGGGCGGATCAGCACCGGGGCGTTGGGGTGCGCCACGGTGTTGAGCGCGGTGCCGTCCGCGACGGTCACAGTCGCCGAGAAGGTCAACGTGCCCGAGATGCCGCCGAAAGCGGTCGAGACGTTGGTGCCGTCAGCAGCGGTGCCGGTCAGCGTGTAGGTGTTGGAGCCCACCTGAACCTGTGCAGTATTCGAGCCCGACACAGCGACATAGACGCCGTTGACCAGCACATACTGGAAGCCACGAATATCGTCGACGCTGATCGTGACGTTGGGCGAACCCAGCGTGGTGCGTACACGGGTGTTGCCGCCCAGATAGGCTGCAAACAGCGCGTTGCGGGCGAGACGGTCCAGCGACTGGCGGGCCTGCACGCCGTTGACCTTGGCGTTCAGCAGGAACTGGTTGGCGATGCCGACCTGGCTGGTGACGACGTTGAGGTCGGTGGTGTCGCCGAACATGTTGATCGACAGCGTATACTGCTCGATCGCCGTGGCGGTCGCGGTCAAACCGTTGTCGAGGTTGGTGTTGCCGCTGGGCAGGATCGGCGTGGTAACCGGAGCCTTGAAGCCCTGACGGGTCTTGGTGACGGTTTCACCGATGTTGATCGCGACAGGCTCGCGGTCTGCGACTGCGCGATAGGCAAGGGCCGATTGCAGGCCGTCGCGGAACTCACGTTCAAGGAAACCCTGCTGAATGGCAGGCTGCAGCTGCAAGGGCATGTTCTGAATAGACATCGTGGAAAACTCCGATGAGTGGGTTTTTTACGCCCTCCCATGGCCGCCTGGACCCGATGGAGGTTGGAAAGGGTGCGCCCTCAGGGTCAACCTGCGATGGCAATTACTGGTGTCAGGCGATGCGGCGCAGCTGAGCGCCGGTCACCTCGCGATAGGCTTTGGCGTATTCCGCTGTATCCATGTCCGTGGCGCGCTTGGGAGCGGGCGGATTGGATGGTGGCGCCGGATTCGGGTTGCTGGTGCGATCCACCGGCGCCGGATTCGGGTTGCTCGGATCGGCAGGGACCTTGAACAGATGCGGCTTGGCCGTCTGCAGTTTGCCCAGCGCGTCGGCCAGACCGTCCACTTCGCCCTTGTCGTTCAGTTTGAGCGCGCTGGTGTCGAGCAGGCGAAGGTCATCGGGATCGATGAGGCCAAGGTTTAAAGCTGCGGCTTTGAGTTCGACGCTGACAATGCGCTGGTCGGCGCTGGTCTTGGCTTCGAGCGCGGCCCCTTCGGCGGTCACACGGGCGGCGTCGGCGATTTCGAACTTCGCCTTGAAGTCATCGCGTTCGGCAATTGCCGCGTCCAGCTTCTGCTGGGTTTCCTGTGCCTTCAACCGATGGCCAGCGGCCTCGTTGCGCAGATTGTCCACATAGGCCTTGTCGAAGGTTTCGACAGGCGGGTCTTTGGGTTCGCTCATGACAGGTCAATCCGTCAGTTTTGAGGGTTGGGTTCTTCGGTCAGCCAGATGGCGATATCGATCGCACCGCCGGCGGGCCACGCAGGGCCTGACACGGCAGAAGTCGTTGCCGCCAAGCTGAGGTAGAGACAGTCGTTCACGCCGTTCAGCGTCAACGCGCGATCGTTCAGCCACGAAAGCTGAAAAGCGAGACGATCAATGCCGCCGTTGGCAGCAGGTGCCAGATTGAGGCGGCCGCCATCAGCGAACCCTGCGCCAAGCGCGGTTGCACCGACCGCGGACGGGTTGGCCGAAGCAGTCTTGATCGTGGTCAGTGCCGCGTCATAGGCGGGATCGCGCGGGATCAGAGGCGTTGCGGCGTTCAGCGCAATCGTGTCGGGCGCACTGCGACGAATGAGCGCCAACAGGATGTTCGACGCTGCTGTGGCCGTGCCAGTCAGCACAATCTGCCGGATGCGGGTCAGTTTGCCAGCGGCGCCGCGAATTTCGAGAAAGTCGCCGGGCGTCGCAGCGGGCACAAATGCCGGGATGAAACACGAATAGGTTGCGCGGGTCGGGTCATTGTCGGACACCGCGACGCGCGTGCCGGGCTGGCCTTGGAATTCGTCGCCCAGATCGACCTGTTGCAGGCCGTTTGCGTTAATGACCTTGGGCTGCGCCATGGCGGTTCAATCCTGCAAAGGGGTGTGAGACGGTCGCACCGTGGCCGACCGTCTCCGTGGGAAATTTAAGGAGCGATCGGGAACGTGTCCCAGATGCCGGGTGCGACCGAGATGAACTCGACTGACTTGGTGGCGGCCAGCGCAAACGCAGCATTGACGCCCAGCGCGTTGATCGCATCACCGGCCAGCGGAAACACGTTCAGGCTGTTCGCGGCGGCCTTGTTGATCACCTTGTAGCGCAAGCCTGGTGCGGCCTGTGGCAACGTCACACTGTCCGCAGCGGTCGCGACGGTGGTCACGCGCGTGACGGTCGCGTAAATGTTGGGTTTGGCGCTCTGGCCACCACCTGCGACTGCGGTCACGCCGTTCTGATAACTGTCGTCCATGGGATTGGTCTCCTAATCGTCGGATGCTGAAAGGGGTGGCTTCCCCGGTTTTGGTGGTGTGGCTGCTGCCAATGCTGCGGCCTGATCAACCGCCGCCGCTGCGGTCGCTGCTTGCTCTGCCTCGATCTTGGCGACCTCGGCATCTGGGTCTTCAATGTCGTAATCTGGCGCCAAGTTGTGAATTGCGGTCTCGCGGCTCATCAAGCCGCCACCAACCAGTGTTTCAAACGTCTGTGATTGCGTCAGGCCATCGGCATAGGTCGGGCTGAACCACTTGGGCCAGCGCAGCGCGATATCGTCGGTCGCGGTCATGGCTGGCACTGCCGCGCCCGATGCCGTCACCAGCGCGAACTTGGCCCGCACCGCAATAATCATCCGCAACAGCGGCAACACACCGCCATCGCCGTAACTGGTGCGCAACCGGTCGGCCAACCAGATCAGCGCCTGGTTCATCAGCTCCATTGCGCGACCGGACTGCGCCGCGCTCAGCTTGTCGGCATTGGCACGATTGCCGTGCAGCGATTCAAGCGCGAGATCGCGCAAGCCTCGCACATAATTCATCACCGCATCGGCCGCGGTGCCATTGATTTCCAGCAGCTTTGCATCGCCATCAGCATCGACGATAAGCGCTTGGCTCGCCGTGCGAACCATGGGGCCGCTCGAACCGGATACCGGCTGCTTGATCAGCAGCGTGGGATCGGCAGCGTAGCGCAGGCCGCGCCCGGCTTGTGACAACTGGTAATCGATCTCGATCTGGGTATCCAACGCCTCGCGGATCATGGTCGATGAGCCGTCAGGACCATTCCCGCCGGGCAGGTTGCGAACCCAGATCATAGGGCAGAAGCCCAAGCCGTGTTGCACCGTGCGCTTGGGATCGACCGGCGGATTGGTGTTCTTGTCCACCACCTTGGTCGGAACATGCCACGTCTCGGACTGATCATCCCACACGCGCTGAAACCAGAACATCGCGCCTGTGTCGGCGTCGTCGACGGCGTATCCCATCTCTTGCAAGACCGAGCCTTTGACCTTGTACCGCTCGGTCACGCTCAGGAGACGATCCGGGCTTTCAGGGTCGAATGTGGGCGTCAGAAACTGAGTATCGAGCGCCTCGACGAAAACACGCAGCTTGAGTACGCGCATCCACAAGCAGACGGAACCGACCGAGCCGCGCGTGGCAGCGTCTACCATGACGCCGGGCAAGCGCGCATCCTTGATCACCAGCGCCAAGCCCGCTCGGGTCTCTTCGTCTGCGCAATCGATCGACGGAAAGCGGCCATCGGCAAACAGCAGGCTCACGCTGTCGTCCACGACTGTGCCGCACAGGCGATAGCGAGCAGATGGCCGGCGCTTGTGGATTGGAATGTATTCGCCGGTATTGTCGAGATACTCCATCGAAAAGGGATAGAGCAGGTGGTCGTACAGCGAGCCATCGAGCACGCGGCCAAGCATATTCAGCCGGTGCTGTCGTTCGGGATAGTCCGTGTCCCGGCCAGCAGTGTCTGACAGGGCTTTGAACATGGCAATCCTTGGTCGTCAGCGGCCCATGTGAATGATCGGGCGAAGGTGGGCCGTGTGGCGGCGCTGAATAAGCGGGCCGAGCGCGTACCGCACTGCGTCCCAGATATGATCGTTCCCCGGCTTCAACACCGGCAACACGTCACCGGTCAGCCTGTCGGTCTTGTAGGACCAGTTCCGAGCTTCCTTGAATGCGTTGGCGCAACGCTCGTGGATCACGATGCGGTCATACGATCGCAAGTGCTCGACCCCATCCTCGACAGAGCCGGGCCATTTGTCGGCAGCAACGCACCGCGGATAGCCGTGGCGCTGCATGTAGTGGATCGTCTCAGGCCGGGCACCATCGGCGCGGATCACATGCTCGCGCGCACCGGCAATCCGGTCAAACAGCGCGGGCGTGTCATCGATCGCCACCTGGTGCCCATAGGCCTCGGTTTCGACGTACAACGTGCGCCCATCCACCCAGCATTTCACCAGCGCGGTCGGATCAACCGAAAAACCCCAGTCCGCGCCGAAATACGGCCCGTTCCAATGCTCTTGCGGCGTGAACGCGGCGCTGGTGTAGCGGCCCTTCAATACTTGCGCATCGCTCATCGTCAGGAAGTCGCCTTCCCAGACATGGTGATACGTATCGGGCCGCTCGGCCTTGTCCTTGATGCGATTGCGGTTCAGGATTGCCGGAAACCACGGATTGTCCCGCCAGTTCAGGTCAACGATCTTGGTGCGCGGGTCACCGCTCAGCACGCCGAACCGGCGATGCGTTGCGCTGTCATCGCGCTCCGGGTTCCACGTGACCCACAGCTCGCTGTCCTCTTCGCGCAGCGTCGGGATCAGCTTGGCCCATGCCACCTCGGCAACCGGCTCGGCCTCGTCAATCCACCCCAGCCTGATTCGCGCCTTGGACTTGATGCTGTCGATGTTCCGATCGAGACCGGAAAACGCGTAATCGATCCGCCCTGGCAAACGCGGGCTGGTGCGAATGTATTTCTCGCCAATGTCAAACCACGGCAGCAGTTCCGGCGTCTCGCGGATTGCCGCCTTGATTTCCTCCATCGAGCTGTCGGCCAGCGAGTTCATGAACTGCCGCCCACACAGCACGATCCCGCTATCGCCCGTCGCCGCCCACATGTAGGCACGCACAGCCGTCATCATCGCAAACGAGCGCGTCTTGCCCGAACCGCGACCACCCTTCGCGCCCCGCACATCCGCCTCACCGGAAAACACCGGCACCAGTTTGGCGGGGAGTTTAAGCCTCATCCTCGGCATCGGCATCGGGTTCGACCGGCACCAGTTCGATGCGGTGCGTCATGCGCACCGCGCCGCCGTCCTCGTCACCCGCCAGAACGGTCGCCGCCTTGCCATAGCCCCGATCGAGCAGCGAATTTGCAGCCGACACGCGCGCCGCCTCGCTCTCGCCCTTTTCGCAGATATCGGCCAGCGTTTGGAGCGCCTTGTCGGTGTAGCGCCGTGCCCGCTCTTTCAGCGTTTCGGTCGCGACATTGGCCACGCCCTTGCGACGACCTGCGCCCTCGCGCTTGCCTCCTCGCGGCATAACAGCGCCCTTTGATTGATTTTCAGAAATTGGCACAAAAAAGCGCCCAAAGCCGGGTCGGGCTCGGGCGCAAAAATCCAATGGTGAATTTCTGACACATCACGACTTCTCCGTCAAGCCACATCGCGCACATAGACCAACCCCACCCGCGTGCGCCCACACAACGCCTCCAGCGCCTCCACAGCGCGCCGCAGGGCCGAGGCGTCCGCAACATCCCCCGGCACCTCGCAAAGCTCTGCAAAGACGAGCCGATCCAGCCACAGCGGGCCACAGTCCGGGTTGACGTCAATGCACAGCTGGTAGAACGCGCGGCGCACTGGCACGCCCATCCGCGCCACGGTATCCAGGCTTTCGCACAGCCACGTTTCCCGCCGCTTGATTTGTTCGTGGTCCATATCGCCCATGCCGCCATGGGTCTTGTCGGCAATCGGGCTGCGTGGCCTGCCAACCTCGTAAGCCGACCAATATGCGTTCGACAGCGAGCGCGCCATGTCCAGCAACGCCTTGGCTTCGCTTCCCTGGCCAAGCAGACCAGTGCGATAGGCCCGCCCGATCGCATCGCACCCATCCTGCCCGTAGAGCGCCTGCATGGCCTGGGCGTGCTCTGTGCCCTTGTCTATCGCATTCACCAGTCGTTCCTTGCGTGTCTTGCGCTTAGCCCGCCCTGACGGCTCCCGCGGCCCCTGCTTGTGCTTGCGTCCTGCCTTGCCCACGGCTCACCTCTTTCCGTAATGTTTGACCGCCGCCGCTTCGACCAGTTGCCGTTCCAGCCCGCTCATTTCGCGCAGCTGGTCGGGGAACAGCGTGATGATCCCGTGATCACGCCACAGCGTCCCGGCATAGTTCCGCGCGCCGGCCGGGTCGGGATCGGCCATGCTCGCTGCAAACGGCGTCAGGCTGGTCCTGCGCAGGGTCACGCCACAGCCTTCCGTGCGTTGAACGCCTCCATGCGGCGGACAAAGGCATCCGTGCTGGTGGCCGGCTCCCCGGTCTTGACCGCCATGCCAGGCACGGGCTGATCTTTGACCCATTCCGCCTTGAACCCCTGCCATCCCCGCATGATCGCTTCACGCAAGGCGCTTTCCAACGGCCAGCCTGCTACCGTGGCTTCCCGCGCTATGCCGTCCATTGCGGTTTCAGTCAGGTTGCCGCGCTTGGTCTTTCGGTGCGCCACGAAATCGCGCCACACTTGATCGCACACGGCTTCCGGCTTTGCAGGCGGGGCGTCGTTTCGTTTCCGCCTTCGATCCTGTTTTTGACCATCATCCCCCTCAAAGGGGGTAGGGGGTTCTTTCTGGTATCTGGCCTCTGGCTTCTGGGGCTGATTTTTTGCTGATCCGTTTGCTGATTTTTTGCTGATGCTCGCGGATTTTTCGTCAATGTTTTCAACGTCTGATGGTTTAATCCACCGGCCACTGTTTCGGCCACCTTTTGCGCCACTTTCGGCACGTTTTTGTGAGAGATTTTCGCCTCTCACCATTCGGCGTGAATAGATCACGCCCTTGTCGGTGCGGCTGAAGACGCGGTAAGCCTCTAGCTCCTTGACGGCTCTCTTTACCTCACCAACGTCCATTCCGATCAACGCTGCCAACGTGCTATAATCGACAGTGCGACCGGCAAGGACGAGATGCCCGTAAGGTTCCGCCTCGTGCATGAGGCCGATCATCTCCATCCACACATACCGGCTGATGGGAGCGCAGGCCCGCAACAACGGGTCGGCCCTCCAATCTCCGGGATACCATTTCATCCAGGGGCGCCCGGTCATGACCGCACCGCCTGATAAATCCCATAGAACCGGCCGAACGCGGCCCCGGTTGAACCCAGGCGCTTTTTCGCCAAGATGAATTCGATCATCCCGCGCACCCGGTCATAATCCGCCTGCCACTTTTCGTGCTTTTCGGATGCGCCATCGGGTTCGGACATGTGCAGGTAATGCTCCTCTCGCAGTAGGAACATGACCGCATCGGCGTCCTGTTCGATCTGGCCGGATTCGCGCAGGTCCGACAGCACGGGCCTCTTGTCGGTGCGCTGCTCCACCGCGCGCGACAGCTGCGCCAGCGCCATCACGGCCACCTGTTCGTCCATCGCCAGTGCTTTCAAGCCTCGGCTGACTTCGGTGACGGTTTCCACCATTGAGCGCGCTAGTCGATCGGCGTTCACCAGCTGCAGGTAATCAATGATCACCAGCTCCAGCTTGATGCCCTTGGCGGCCA
>CAITEF010000161.1 GCA_903891315.1 uncultured Rhodospirillales bacterium
GGGTTGTGGTCGCAATATCTCGAAGTGGGGCTTGGGCCTGACGCCGAGATCTTCACCAAGGCGCAGCCGCTCTCGGCGGTGGGCTGTGGGGCGGAGATCGGCATTCATCCGAAATCGCATTGGAACAATCCGGAGCCGGAGATTGTGCTTCTGGTCTCCTCGGCCGGGCGCATCGTCGGGGCCACTTTGGGCAATGACGTCAATCTGCGCGATTTCGAGGGCCGTTCGGCGCTGCTGCTGTCCAAGGCGAAGGACAACAACGCATCGACCGCCATCGGCCCGCTGGTGCGCCTGTTCGACGAGACCTTCTCGCTGGATGACGTGCGTCGGGCGGATGTGGGCCTCACCGTTACCGGGCTCGACGGGTTTGTGCTGGAGGGCGTGAGTTCGATCAGCAAGATCTCGCGCGATCCAGCGGATCTGGTCGGCCAGACGATCAGCCGGATGCACCAATACCCCGACGGTTTCGCCCTTTTCCTCGGCACCATGTTCGCGCCGACCAAGGAGCGCGATGGCGGCGGCGGTGGGTTTACCCACAAGCCAGGTGACATCGTGGCGATCAGCTCGCCCAAGCTCGGCACGCTGATCAACCGCGTCACCTATAGCGACCTCGCCCCGGAATGGACGATGGGCGTGCGTGCGCTCTACGCCAATCTCGCGCAGCGTGGGTTGCTGGGCGCGGCATGATCCGGGTTGTTCTGGGCGCGCTGCTGATTGCCGTATTGGCCGGGGGCTGGTGGCTCTACACCCCCGACCTGCCGCGCGGCCAACTCGAAGCCCGTTACGCCACACCGCCCTCGCAATTCGTCGAGATCGTCGGCCTGCGCGTGCATCTGCGCGACACCGGCCCGCGTGACGCGCCGCCGCTGATCCTGCTGCACGGCTTCGGCTCCAGCCTGCACACTTGGGATTCCTGGGCGAGTTTTCTGGAGGACCACTATCGGGTGATCCGCCTCGACCTTCCCGGCTTCGGCCTCACCGGCCCCGATCCCACCGGCGACTACACCGACGCCCGCGCCAACACGGTTCTGCTGGCGCTGATGGACAAGCTCGGCGTGGCGAAGGCGACCATCATCGGCCACTCGATGGGCGGCCGCATCGCCTGGGGCTTTGCCGCCCATCACCAGGACCGGGTGTCGCGTCTGGTGCTGATCTCGCCGGACGGCTACGCGAGCGAAGGCATTGTCTACGGGCAGAAGCAGGATGTGCCACAGATGATGCGCACGCTGCCCTACACGCTGCCGGACGTCATGTTCCGCCCGAATGTGGAACTCTCCTATGGCGATCCGTCGCATCTCACCGAGCTGAACTACCAAACCTACCACGACATGATGCTCGCCCCAGGCGTGCGCGCGGCCATCGTGGCGCGGATGGGCCAGGTGGTGCTGCCCGATCCGGTGCCGCTGCTGAGATCGATCATGGTGCCGACGCTGCTGCTTTGGGGCAGGGAGGACCAGATGATCCCGCACAGCAATGCGGCGGATTATCTCGCGGCCTTGCCGAATGCGACGCTCGAGTCACTGCCAGGGCTCGGCCACGTGCCGTTCGAGGAATTGCCGGAAGCCTCGGTGCAGCCATTGCTGGCGTTTTTGGCGGCGCATCCGTGAGACGTCACCTTCATCGTCATTGCGAGGCCCCGCAGGAGCCGTGGCCATCCATCGATGGCGTAGATCACACTCTTCGCCCCCGTTGGATCGGGACGCTGCGCTCGCGATGACGGCTGGGAGCTTTGTAGGGTGCCAATTCCGCAGGAATTGCGCCATCCGCTCGGCGCAAAGGTGCAATTCCTGCGGAATTGGAACCCTACGAAGCTACTTGCTGGTCACCATCCGCGCCATCGCGTCCACCGCCAACTCATACCCATACGCCCCGAACCCGGCCATCACGGCGGTCACCGCGCGGGACATCAGGGAGTTGTGGTAGATCGGCTCGCGGGTGTGAATGTTGGTGATGTGCAGTTCGATCTTCGGGGCGTCGATCATCTTCAGCGCATCCAGCACTGACATCGAGGTGAAGGTATACCCCGCCGGGTTGATGATCACGCCGCAGGCCGATTTGCGGGCTTCGTGCAATTGCTCAACCAGAACGCCTTCATGATTGGTCTGCCGAAACTCCACCGCAAAGCCCAGGCTCGCCGCACGCGCCCGGCTGGCGGTCTCGATGTCGGCGAGTGTGGTCGTGCCGTAAATATGCGGCTCGCGCTCGCCGAGCAGGTTCAGATTGGGGCCGTTGAGAATGTAGATCGGCTTGGGCATCGCTCAGATCTGCACTTCCACACAGACTGGCACATGGTCGGAACTCTGCACCCAATCCCGCGCATCCACCAAAATCTCGTGTGAAACCGGCGTCAGATCCGGCGTCGTCCACACATGATCCAGCCTGCGCCCCCGATTGGAGGCGCGCCAATCGCGGTTGCGGTAGCTCCACCACGTGTAGAGCTTCTCGCTCGGCGGCACGAATTGCCGCACCGCGTCGTGCCAGCCCTCCGCCTGCCATGCGAGCAACCCCTCGGTCTCAACCGGCGTGTGGCTGACCACATCGAGCAACTGCTTGTGGCTCCAAACATCATGCTCCAACGGCGCGATGTTGAGATCGCCGACCAGGACCGAGCGCTGCGGCCGGTTGGCGGCGAAATGCGCGCGGGCCTGGGCGATGAAGTCGAGCTTGTGGCCGAATTTCGGGTTCACGTCGCGATCGGGGACGTCGCCGCCGGCGGGGACGTAGAAATTGTGGATCGTCACCCCGCTGTCGAGGGTGCCCGCGATATGCCGACAATCCCCCTTGTCGCACCATTCGGGGGCGTCTGCGCGGGTGATCGGCAGGCGCGAGAAGATCGCAACCCCGTTGTAGCCCTTCATCCCCCAATGCAGGACATGGGGCAGGCCGAGGGCCTGGACGTCTTCCATCGGGAAGAGGTCGTCAGGGACTTTGGTCTCCTGCAGGCAGAGCACATCGGGCCGCATCGCCTCGATCAGCCCCGGCAGCAATTTGAGCCGCAGCCGCAGCGAGTTGATGTTCCAGGTGGCGATGCGGATGGTGTTCATTCGGGTAGGCATCGCAAGGGGGAGGATGATTGGCAAGGGGGGCTAGAGCAAGGTCCGACCGATCGGAATCGATCGGCCGGACGGTCGTGCTCTAGAAACATATGATTGTAGTGTCCCGATTCTGAAATCCGTCGGATTTCAGAATGACGTGGACACTAGGAAAATCCGCAACCTAGTGTCGACTGAAGCAGAAATTCGATCCAACGAATTTCTGGTTCACGACACCAGAGTGCGCAATCACTCCGCGAACC
>CAITEF010000162.1 GCA_903891315.1 uncultured Rhodospirillales bacterium
CCATGGTGAACACGTCGCGCAGAATGCCGCCCACGCCGGTTGCGGCCCCCTGATAGGGCTCGATGAAGCTCGGATGATTGTGGCTCTCCATCTTGAAGATGGCGGCCAAGCCCTCGCCGATATCGACCACGCCCGCATTCTCACCCGGCCCGTGAATGACCCAAGGGGCCTTGGTGGGCAGTGTCTTCAGCCAGACGCGCGAGGATTTGTAGGAGCAATGCTCGGACCACATCACCGAAAAGACGCCCAATTCGGTGAAGGAGGGCGTGCGGCCCATGATGTCCAGCACGCGCTGATATTCTTCCGCTGACAGGCCGAATTCGGCGGCGAGCGCCTGATTGACAGGTTTCATGCTCATGTCCTCAAGCGGCCAAAGCGGCGGAGAGACCGTCGAACAACGGCTTGCCGTCGGTGCCGCCCATCAGGGGATCAACGAGATTCTCCGGGTGCGGCATCAGGCCTAGCACGCGCAGATTGGGGGAGAAAATGCCAGCGATGTTGCGCGCGGAGCCGTTGCGGTTGGCGCGTGCTGAGATCGCGCCGTCGGGCTCAGCATAGCGGAACGCCACCAGATTTTCGCCTTCGAGACGGTCGAGATCAGCCGCGGATGCGGTGTAGTTGCCATCGCCATGCGCCATCGGGGCACGGAAAATCTGACCCTTCTGATATTGGCCGGTGAAGGCGGTGTCCGCCCGCTCGACCCGCAGGTTGCAATCCATCGATAGGAAGCGAAGGCCGGCATTGCGCAGCAGCGCCCCTGGCAGCAGCCCTGCCTCGGTGATGATCTGGAAGCCGTTGCACACGCCCAGCACATAGCCACCGCGTTCAGCATGGCGCTTCACCGCAGCCATCACCGGCGAGAGGGCGGCCATTGCGCCACAACGCAGATAATCGCCATAGGAGAACCCGCCGGGCAACACGACGAGGTCGATATCGCCCAGTTCGGTCTCCTTGTGCCAGATCATGCGTGGCTTCTGGCCGGTGGATTGTTCGAGGGCGATGGCCATGTCGCGCTCGCGGTTGATGCCGGGGAAGACGACGATGGCGGCGCGCATCTCAGACGATCTCCACCGTGAAGCTTTCGATCACTAGGTTGGCGAGCAAGCGGCGGCCCATTTCTTCGGCGGCCTTGCGTGCGGCGGCAGGGTCGGTCTCGGCCAACTCCAGTTCAATCCGCTTGCCGACACGCACTTCGCCCACACCGGCAAAGCCGAGCGTGCCGAGCGCATGGCCGATGGCCTTGCCTTGAGGATCGAGCACGCCGTTCTTCAGCATCACGGTGACGATGGCTTTCACGGGTAAGGCTCCTTGGCAGGCGCGAGAGGCGATAAATCAATAGCGCGAAAGCCCTGATTCCGGGAGATCTGTCAATGCGAAGCTGTGCGGGACTGGTATCCGATGGGTTGGGCTGGACGATACCATCGCGCATGGATGGTGAGGAGTTTGTCGAGGTCGTTGCGATCAACAATTCCTGACCAACAAAGTTCCGAACCGAGTGGTCGATGACTGCGCCAAGATGATCTCGAACGATTTCTTCGATATAGAGTTTTTGTTCGATGCCAGTTGCCAGGCCATCAAGATAGTTGAGAACGCAGATTAGATCGCGCCGACTAACCTCTGGACGTCGATAATCTGTGCCCACGCCAGACGCACGCCAACTGCGCAGACACACGTCTTCTAGAACCGGATCTATATCATAATGTTCGCAGGCTTTGAGTGTTTCCCACTCCCTTGTGGTTCGTTCGGCGTCAATCGCGGCCTCGCGTGACAACCGAACTTGCATCGCCAAGTCTTTAACCTGCCTTGCAAGCACCAAGGCGGAAAGCGCCGTGATCCAATCGGTCACCAACTGCAGACCTACTCAGGCCAATCCGACGTTGAAGCGGGACGGCTCGATCAGAATTTGGGCTTAGCGTGGCGGACGCGCTGTAGTCCAATCATCGCTGATCTCCGAACTATAGTTCCGACCTTCTATATAGCGAGCGCGCAAAGCGGTTCAATCAGGAACAGCCCGTATCTTCTATTGCATAGTCTCCGGCCCCTTGAGATCCCGCATGCCCGCCTCGGGCAGAATTCCCAAGCGGCGGGCGACTTCCTGATATCCCTCTTCCACCCGACCGAGATCGCGGCGGAATCGGTCTTTGTCCATCTTCTCGTTGGTCTTGCTGTCCCACAGACGGCAATTGTCGGGGCTGAGTTCGTCGGCGAGCACGATGCGCATGTCGTCGTTCTCCCACAGCCGCCCGAACTCGATCTTGAAATCGACCAGCGTGATGCCGACGCCGAGGAACAATCCGGTGAGGAAATCGTTGATCCGCAGCGTCATCGCCACGATGTCGTCCATGTCCTGCGGATGCGCCCAACCGAACGCGGTGATGTGCTCTTCGGCCACCCACGGGTTCTGCAGTGTGTCATTCTTGTAGTAATATTCGATGATCGAGCGCGGCAGGCGGGTGCCTTCCGGGATGCCGAGGCGCTTGGACAGCGAGCCAGCGGCGACGTTGCGCACGACGACATCGATCGGGATGATCTCGACTTCTCGGATCAACTGCTCGCGCATGTTGAGGCGGCGGACGAAATGCGTCGGCACGCCAATTTCGCCCAGCTTGGTCATCAGATATTCGCTGATGCGGTTGTTCAGCACACCCTTGCCGGTGATGGTGCCCTTCTTCTTGTTGTTGAAGGCGGTGGCATCATCCTTGAAATACTGCACCAGGGTGCCGGGTTCCGGCCCCTCGAACAGGATTTTGGCTTTACCTTCATAGAGTTGGCGGCGGCGGGCCATTCGGATTCCTTGAGGACACAGCGCAGCAATTGGCCGGTCCCGGTGCAAGAGGGCCGACGCGGTATAGCAGGCACGCCACGACAGTGCCACACGGGTGACGCATAAGAGGTGGGCGGGTGGGATCAGGCCGCTGGCCCAGCCTCGCCAAACACCCGCATGTAGATCGTGTCCAACTGGCGCAGATGCAGCTTCGAATCCATCGCTGCATCCAGCAACGCCGCAGGCACGCGGCCGGCCACTTCCGGATCAGCGTCTAGATTATCCCGGAAGCTCTTGTGCTCCGGCTTGCCGAGCGTGGACCACGACGCCATCGCGTTACACTGGACAATTCGATACGCGTCCTCGCGCAGAATGCCGCCACGGGCCAAGGCCAGCAAAATCTCGCCCGAATGCACCACGCCGCCGAGTGCGTCGAGATTGGCGACCATTTGTTCAGGATAGACCGTCAGCTTCTCCATCATCCCGGCCAGACGCAGCAGCGCGAAATCGAGCGTGACTGTCGCGTCCGGGCAGATCGCGCGCTCGACCGAGGAGTGCGAGATGTCGCGCTCATGCCAGAGCGTCACGTTCTCCAACGCGGGCGTGACGGCACTGCGCACGATGCGGGCGAGGCCGGTGAGGTTCTCGGACAACACCGGATTGCGCTTGTGCGGCATCGCCGAACTGCCCTTTTGCCCAGCATGGAAGAACTCCTCCGCCTCGCGCACTTCCGACCGCTGAAGGTGGCGGACTTCCGTCGCCAAACGCTCAATGCCGGACGCCACCACCCCCAACGCGCAGAAGAACGCCGCGTGGCGGTCGCGTGGAATCACCTGGGTGGAGATAGGCTCGACGGCGAGGCCGAGCTTCTCGGCCACGAATGACTCAATGCGCGGATCGAGATGCGCGAACGTGCCGACAGCGCCAGAAATCGCGCAGGTGGCGATCTCGCGTCGGGCGGCAACCAGACGTTCGCGGTTGCGAATGAACTCGGCGTAGTGTCCAGCAAGCTTGAGGCCGAAACTGGTGGGCTCGGCATGGATGCCGTGGCTGCGGCCAATCGTGACCGTGTGCTTGAACTCGAAGGCGCGGGATTTCAGCGCTGCCAGCACCGCGTCCACATCGGCGATCAGCAGATCGGCGGCCTGCGTCATCTGCACCGAGAGGCAGGTGTCGAGCACGTCGGAACTGGTCATGCCGAGATGGACGAACCGGCTGTCTTCACCGATGGCTTCTGCGAGCCAAGTCAGGAAGGCGATCACGTCATGCCGCGTGACAGCCTCAATGGCGTCGATGCGGGCGATCTCGTCGGCATTGATGCCGGCGAGCTTGACCGCACCCTTCTCGCGAATGTTGCGCGCCGACTCAGCAGGAATTTCGCCCAGTTGCGCCATTGCTTCTGCCGCCAGCGCTTCGATCTCGAACCAGATCCGGTAGCGGTTCTCGGGAGCCCAGATATTGGCCATTTGCGGGCGGGAGTAGCGGGGGATCATATCGGCGCATCCGTGACTGAGAAATACCTCCTCTGTCTAGGTCGCTATCACCGCCCCCACAAACGCGATGATCGGATGGCTTGTCTGATCATGCCGACTTGCCGTTCTGCATCTGCGACTGCAACTGGATCAGTGCCGATTGCGACGTGCTGGAGAGCGCGTCGAGCAGATTGGTGCTGCCGAAACTGCCGCTGCGCTGCGGTGTGGCGACAGGGTTGTCAGCCTGATTGGGCTTTGCTTTGCTGGCGCTGGTGGGTTGCTGCGTGTTGGTCAGTGCTGAGGCGGCGCTGTTCCAGATGGCGCTGTGGGTGGAGAGGGCGGAGATGCTCATGTTGGGCTCCTTTGTTGGTGCCAGGGTCAACGCATCCGCCGTGCCAGCGTGAAAGCCCTGGAAATCCGCCAATTTCGGTCGCAACCATGCAAAATCTGCCGGGCAGAATCAGCCGCCCGGCACAAGGCGACCGACGATGTAGGTCACGCCGCAGGTCATCACGACATGGCCGGTGGGATCGCGTGCGGTGATGTCGATGGTCGCGGCCCCGCGTGCCGGATTGCTGCGTGATGGGCGGATATGGATCCAGACCGCGCTCACCGTGTAATCGGTGTTGGGGCGCACCGGGGTGAAGAATGTCGCCTGATTGAGTGAGCCACCGGCGACCACATCGACATCGGTGATCGCGCGCACCATCAACCCGATGGCCATCGCCTGGCTGTGGACGCCCGAGGCGCAGAGAGTTTTGAAATAGGTGGGGGCGGCGAGTTCGTCGGAGAGATGCCAGGGCTGCGGGTCGAACCTTTTGGCGAAATCAACGATTTCTTCACGCCCGAGGCGGAAACTGCCACAGGGGAATTCGTGGCCGAGCGGGAGGTCGTCGAGCATGCGTTTCATGCGATGAATTTACTGGTGCGAAACGCCACCGGTAAACCCTGCGACGTTGACGAGGCCACGGGCGGCTTGCGACTGTCTTTTCATGCCCAACTGCCGCGACTCGACCTTCTCTTTCCGGCCTGCTGCGTGATGCCGGAGGGGCTGTTCATCCCCGCCGCGACGCCGCATGAGGCGTTGCGCCGGGTGTTCGGCTTCGATTCCTTCCGGGGATTGCAGGAAGAGGCGGTGCTGCACGTCACTGAGGGCGGTGACGCGCTGGTGCTGATGCCGACCGGTGGCGGCAAGAGCCTTTGCTATCAAATTCCGGCCCTTTGCCGCCCCGGCACCGCACTTGTGGTCTCGCCATTGATTGCGTTGATGGATGATCAGGTGGCGGCATTGCGCCAGTTGGGTGTGGCTGCCGCTGCGTTGCATTCGGAGATCGACCCCAGCGAGGCGCGGCAGATGGGGCGGGCGTTGGATGCGGGCGAACTCGACCTGCTCTATGTTTCGCCCGAGCGACTGCTGACGCCCGGCACGTTGGAGCGGTTGCAGCGGCAGCAGATAGCGCTGATTGCGATTGATGAGGCGCATTGCGTCAGCCAATGGGGGCATGAGTTCCGGCCGGAATTCCGGGAGCTCGCGCGTCTGGCGCAGCTCTTCCCTGGCGTGCCGCGCGTCGCACTCACCGCCACGGCCGATCCGCGGACGCGTGAGGATATTCTGCATGCGCTCGGCATGGAGGAGGCGGCGGTGTTCGCGGCCTCGTTTCATCGGCCCAATCTGCATATCGCCGCCGAGCCGAAAACTGGCGAGACGGCGCAGTTGCAGGCGTTGTTGGCGCGTCGCCCCGGCGAGACCGGGATTGTCTATTGCGGCAGCCGGGCGAAGACCGAGCGGGTGACGGCGGCG
>CAITEF010000163.1 GCA_903891315.1 uncultured Rhodospirillales bacterium
ACCAATTCGGCGCCGATGCGTTGCGCTTCGCCATCACCCGCCTCACCGGGCCGGGGCGTGACGTGAAGCTTGGGCCTGCCATCGTCGAGACCAATCGCAGCTTCATCACCAAGCTCTGGAACGCAGCGCGCTTCTGCGAGATGAACACCATCAAGCCGGATGCGAGCTTCACGCCAGATCAGGCCACATTGCCGCTCACCCGCTGGCTGCTCGCCAAAGCGTCCGACGCGATTGCCGAGGCCACCGCAGCCCTCGACGCCTATCGCTTCGATGAATATGGCGCTGCCTGCTACCGCTTCGTCTGGAACGTCTATTGCGACTGGTTCCTTGAACTCGCCAAGCCGGCGCTGGCCACCGAGGGTGCCGAGGCGGATGAAGTCAAGAAGACCGCAGCCCATGTGCTCGGCCTGATCCTGCGCATGATGCACCCGTCGATCCCGTATGTGACCGAGGAACTCTGGGCTGAATTCGGCTTCGGCGAGCCAAACTCACTCATCCGCGCGCCATATCCGACCGTCTTCACCGTCCCCGGTGCCGCCGCAGCCCGCGCGGAACTCGATTGGCTGGTGAAGCTGATCGGCGATGTGCGCGGCGTCCGCTCCGAGATGAACGTCGCCCCCAGCGTTAAAGCTCCGGTTCTGCTGAAAGATGCGAAGCCTGAGACACTTGCACGTGGCGAACGCTGGATCGAGGCAATCTCCCGCATGGCGCGCGCCTCCGAATTCGGCGCTCTCCAGGGCGAGATGCCGAAAGCCGCCGCACAGTTGGTGCTGGACGAGGCCACAGTGGTCATCCCACTTGGCGGCCTGATCGATTTCGACGTCGAACGCACGCGTCTGCAAAAGGAGCGTGCCAAAGTCGAGAAAGACGCGGAGGGCACCCGCCGCAAACTGGAAAACGCCGATTTCGTCGCCCGCGCCAAGCCGGAAGTGGTGGAGGAAAACCGCGACCGTCTGACGGCCGCTGAAGCTGACCTCATCCGCCTCGATGCCGCCCTGGCCAGGATTGCCTGAGCATGACCAACGCACTGATCCTGAAACTGTCCTGCCCGAACCGTCCCGGCATCGTCGCCACCGTCTCAACACATCTGTTCGAGGCCGGCTGCAACATCCTCGACGCAGCGCAATACGACGCCACCGAGACCAACCGCTTCTTCATGCGCGTGTTGTTCAACGTGGTCGTCGGCACGCCCGATGTGGAGAAACTCCGCACCGCCTTTCGCCCGATTGCCGAGAAATTCGGTATGGATTGGCAAATCCGCCTGCGCTCCGAGAAGCGCCGGGTGATGCTGATGGCCTCCAAATTCGACCATTGCCTTGCCGACATTCTTTATCGCTGGCGCAACGGCGAATTCGCGATGGACATCACCGCCATCGTCTCCAACCACCCCATCGAGACCTACGCCCATCTCGATTTCGACGGCATCCCGTTCCACCATCTGCCGGTGACGAAAGAGACAAAGCTGGAACAGGAAACCCAGATCGCCGCTTTGGTGAAGGAGACCAACACCGAACTCGTCGTCCTCGCCCGCTACATGCAGGTGCTGTCCGACGGTCTGGTGGGCAAGCTGTCCGGGAAGGCGATCAATATCCACCACTCCTTCCTGCCCAGCTTCAAGGGGGCGAAACCCTATCATCAGGCGTTTGCCCGTGGCGTGAAGCTGATCGGGGCAACGGCGCATTACGTCACCTCCGATCTCGATGAGGGGCCGATCATCGAACAGGATGTCGAACGCATCACCCACCGCGACACACCGGAAGAACTGGTTCGCAAGGGCCGCGACATCGAACGCCGCGTGCTGGCGCGGGCGATTGCGCATCATCTGGAGGACCGTGTGTTCCTCAACGGGCGCAAGACGGTGGTGTTCGGGGAGTAGGGTTGTAATCACGTAGGGCGGGCCAGCGAAGCGCTGCCCGCCGTCTTGCCGCCAGCCGAGCCTGGGCAGGCTGCGCTCTGCTGGTCCGCCCGACGCGTTGCATTCTGGACGCGCTCCGATCCTGCGTCGTATTCTGTACACAGTTTCCGCCGAGGTGTCGCAATGAAGGGCTATGCGCAGATCACGGCCTCCGTGCCGAAGGAACTTGCCGAGGATTTTGCGGCGTTGAAAGCCAACATTGACGAGGGATTGGCGGATGCTGACGCAGGACGTCTGGTAGAGTTTGATCTTGAAAAGATCATCGCTGAGGCGCGCGAGCAATCAAAGGCGAACTTCCCCTTATCGTGATTGATCCAACAGAGTAGGATCTGTGGTCATTGTTGAGTCGCGTTTCTGTCAAAATATCTGATTACGACGGCTCCTCGCAATGACGGCCAAATAATGATCGCGCGCGACCGCCGGTAAAGCGCCCATTTTGATCGAAATCCTCCGCATCCTCCACGCCGCCCGCGACCTCGCCGCGCTCTCTCGCGAGGGCGCATTCCGGTGATGCGTCAGCCGGTTTGCACCATCCAGCGTGCGGGAATAGTCTCCGCCGCCTGATTACGCTGAGGAACGCCATTCATGACCAAGATCTGGGACAAGTCCCGCCTGCCGTCGCGCCATGTCACCGTGGGGCCGGACCGTGCGCCGCATCGCTCCTATTATTACGCCATGGGGCTGACGGCTGAGGAGATTGCCCAGCCATTCGTCGGTGTCGCCACCTGCTGGAACGAGGCCGCCCCTTGCAACATCGCGCTCTCGCGTCAGGCACAGTCGGTCAAGCGCGGCGTCTCCGAGGCAGACGGCACACCGCGTGAGTTCAACACCATCACCGTCACCGACGGCACGTTCAGGCGCAGCATCGCCATCATCATGCCCGGCAGCGATTTGTCACAGCCGGCGAGCCCGACCAGCGCGTCATAGCCTTGGCCGCGCACGGTGAGTTCGACGGAATCGGCGATGACTTCGCGCGATACCAGCGAGGATTTCATCCCCTGATGG
>CAITEF010000164.1 GCA_903891315.1 uncultured Rhodospirillales bacterium
ACTGAGCTCATCGGCGATTGTCTGTTCGCCTCGGCTGTTCAGCCTCCATCGGTGCCCTGACAAGCGGTTCTGAAATAGAGATACTCTTTCGACCGCTTGCCGAACTCAATCCCCCACCGCAACATGCACCTGCACCGCAACCCGGAGCCGCCGCATGACGCCACCGCCGGAGAAGCTTCGCAGATCCACGAGTCGAAATTGGCCGCGATTGCCTACGATAGCCCGGCCACGACGGTGGTTGCAATGAAGCCCATCGTCGAAGGCATGGGCCTGAATTGGGGCGCGCAGCACAAGAAAACCCTGTCACAGGGTTGCGCATCGGCGGCAGACGATTTTGAGATTGATTGCGCATCGCGTCCAAGGCATCCCGTGTGCTCAAACGCGCCGACGCAATCGCTGCTGGATAACCAAGAAGCTGCCAGAGTTCGTCATCCGCGCTAACTGCCTGTTCCTTGAAGAAATTTGAGATCAGCCAGCCAATCGGAGCCGCCGCGATGGCAAGCCCGCTGAGCCGTGTCTTTTCGACGAATTCCGCCACGGGAAGGTCGGCAAGGTTGAAGACATGGCAGTGCACGTCCAGCCATTTCAGGCTTTGACGCTGTTTGGGCGGAGCCGCCATGGCGACTGCGGCGACAGGTGCCGCCACGGCCTCCGCCACCAACTGTGCCGGACGACGCTTGCGCACAAGACATTCAGGGCAACACAGCATCTTGTATACCCCCCCATCACAACGATGTCGGCATCGTATCGAAAGTGGGGTGCGCGCTCCAGTGAAATCTCAATCACTGGAGCCGACGTTCAATACCCCGCCGGGTTCTGCCGATAATACTCCGCGTCCTCGGGCTTTTGGTGGAACTGCGGGTTGGTCGGCCAATCCAAGGTCCGGGTCAGCATGTCATGGCCATAGCGGACGCGGAACAGCAGCGAGCGCTGCGGGCCGTTGATGTATTCATGCACTTCGCCGGGCGGATGAACGCAGAAGCCGCCGGGCGTTACGGCAACACTTCCTGTTGGCGTGCGCATCGTGCCGCCGCCTTCGAAGCAGAAATAGATCTCAGTCGCGTGGGGGTGGCAGTGATGCGGGCTAACCTGACCCGGTTCCCAACAGGCGACGGTGAAATCGCCGTCCTCGGTCTTGCCGAGAATATTCTCAACATGCTTCATCGGATCGAATCGCTGTTCGGCCAACAGGTTGTAAGTGATCATGTTTGTGCTTCCTCCGGCGCTGTGGGGGTGCGCTTGCCGCCACAGTCAAAGGCTAGCCCGGTTTTGGCGACCTGCGAAGGACCCAGCACCCCATAGCCAGAGCTTGCGCGATCGGGTTAATTGCTGATGGTTCGGAACTGGCAGGTCTGATGCGGCGTTTTGTGGTCCTTTGGTTCCGATTGACCATACTTGGCGCAATGTCGATGGCGGTCTTCAACTGGGCCATCGACCCATATTGGTATTTCGGCTCCCAACCACTGAGCGATCTGGGCGCGAAGCCGCCCGCGGGCTTGACCTTTGTCGCCCTGGCAAAATCCTGGCTGTTGCCGCGACGGCAGCCGGTCACGTTGCTGCTAGGGACGTCAAAGGCTGATATCGGCATAGAAGCTGCGAGCCCACTTTGGCCCGTTGCCGATCGTCCGGTGTTCAACGACGGCGTGCCCGGGCAGGCGACCGCCGATATGCTCGTCAATCTGGAGACCGCATTGCGCGAGGCCCCGGTGCGTCGCGTGCTGCTCTGTCTCGATCTGGCGGATTTCATGAATGTGCCGACAAGAGGGGTCTCGGCGTCGTTCTGGCAGAACGGGTTCGGCGATTGGGATCAACTGCGAAAGACCGCGCATGCTCTGCTGACCTCGGCCGCCTTGCGCGACAGCGTGCTCACCATTCTGGCGCGGCATGGCGTGGTCTATGCCGACATCTCCGGCAATGGGGATGATTCGGGTGAGGATTTGCGTCGGGCGATCCGGCAGATCGGGCCGGACGAAATGTTCGTCCAGCGTCTGGGCGTCAGCGCCAATGCGATGCGCATGATCGCCGAGGATTTGGCACGTCAGCCAGACAGTCCGATCGCACGGCTTGATGTTCTGCGGCGGATCATCACGCTCTGTCAGACGCGCGGGATCATCCTCGACATTGCCATCACGCCCGCGCACAGCGATTATCTCAGCCTGATCAACCAGAACGGGCTATGGCCACGCTACCTGCAGACGAAGCGAGCGCTGACCGAGTTGGTTGCCGGGTTCGGCACCGTCTC
>CAITEF010000165.1 GCA_903891315.1 uncultured Rhodospirillales bacterium
CGGATGCCGTTTGCCCATCCGCTGGTCACCACCGGCATGCGCGAGTGCCAGATCGAGGCCATCACCGGCCTCGAAAAATCGTTCGCCGAAGACCGCCCGCGAGCGCTGATCCACATGGCCACCGGTGCGGGCAAAACCTTCACCGCCTGTGCGTTTACCTACCGCCTGATTAAATTCGCCAAAGCTCGCCGCGTTCTGTTCCTGGTGGACCGTGCGAATCTTGGTGAACAGGCCCGCGATGAATTTCACCGATACCGCACGCCCGACAGCCATCGCCTGTTCACCGAACTCTACAACGTCCAGCATCTGACATCGCCGCACATCGATGACGTCTGCCGGGTCACCATCTGCACCATCCAACGGCTTTACTCGATTCTTCGAGGCGAGGACCTCGCGGAAGGGGCGGACGACCTCACTGGCGCGGAACTTGCCAACGCGCTCGGCAGCACCCGCACCCGCGAAATCGCTTACAACCCCGCTGTTCCCATAGAAACGTTTGATTTCATCGTCACCGACGAATGCCATCGCTCCATCTACAATCTCTGGCGGCAGGTGCTCGAATACTTTGACGCCTCGCTCATCGGCCTCACCGCCACCCCAGCACCACAAACCATCGCCTATTTCCATCAGAACCGCGTCGCCGAATACAATCACGAGCGGGCTGTGACCGATGGAGTGAATGTCGGCTACGACGTCTATCGCATCAAAACCAGGGTCACCCAGACCGGCGGCAAAGTGGACAAAGGTTTCCTGATCGACCACCGCAGCAAAGCCTCGCGCAAGGCCCGGCAGGAAGTGCTCGCCGACGATCTCGATTACACGCCCGCCGACCTCGACCGCTCCGTCGTCGTACCCGACCAGATTCGCACCATCCTGCGCACCTACCGCGATGTCGTGCAGACCGAGTTGTTCCCCGGACGCACGCTGGTGCCCAAGACGCTCATCTTCGCCAAGGACGATTCCCACGCCGAGGACATCGTCCACCTCTGCCGTGAGGCCTTTGGCAAGGGAAACGACTTCTGCAAGAAGATCACCTACCAGGCCAGGCATCCCGTCACAGGCAAGCCCGCCAAATCCAAGGAACTAATCCGGGAATTCTGCCTTTCACCCACGCTCCGCATCGCGGTCACGGTGGACATGATCGCCACCGGTACCGACATCAAGCCGTTGGAAGTCCTCCTCTTTCTCCGCGATGTCCGCAGCCGGGTCTATTTCGAGCAGATGAAAGGACGCGGCACCCGCGTGCTCTCCTCCACCGACCTTCAATCGGTCTCGGGCGAGGACGCCCGTGCCAAGACCCGCTTCGTCATCGTGGATGCCGTGGGCGTGTGCGAGAGCGACAAGACCGAGTCCCGCCCCCTCGACCGCGAGCCCACAGTGCCGCTCAAGACGCTGCTCCAGCGCGTTCTCTTCCCCGGTGGCCGCGATGAGGACACCCTGACCACCCTCGCCGCCCGTCTGGCCCGGCTCGATCGCGAACTCGAGCCCACCCAACGCCAGCAAATCGTGGCCGCCTCCGGTGGCCAGACCCCGGCGACGCTTGCCGCTGCGCTCTTGCGCGCGTTTGACCCGGACGCCATTGCCGAACGCGCCACCGGAAAGCCGGGGGCTTCACCCGATGAAGTCGCACCGGAGAAATTCGCGGCCACCCAACAGGAACTGATCACGGCAGCCTGCGCTCCCTTTGACAAACCGGCCCTCAGGCAGACCCTCGAAGCGCTCAAGCGGGAAACCGAACAAGTCCTCGATATCTATACGCCCGACGCGGTGCTGGAGCAGGGGTTCGACGCCGCCGCCCA
>CAITEF010000166.1 GCA_903891315.1 uncultured Rhodospirillales bacterium
ATTGCCGCTGCTGCTGGGCGTGCCCGTCGAAATTTCGCTGTGCTATGCAGCATTCAACGTGTTCGTTGGCACGCTGACACATGCCAATCTCAACCTGAATTGCGGGCCGTTCAATTACGTGCTGAGCACGCCGTGCGTGCATCGCTGGCATCACAGCCCGCATGCCGTCGAAACCGACACCAATTATGGCGAAACCACGCTTGTCTGGGACCATCTGTTCGGGACGTTCTTTTACCCGGCCGACCGTCGACCGCATCGCAATGTCGGTCTCGGTCCCAACGTCCGCATGTCGCGCAATTTATGGCACCAGATTGTGGATCCGATGCTGCCCAGAGGCCACTGCGCGCCCGATGACAAATTGATGCGGTACCTTCCCGTTGGCGAGGCGGGGCCTGAGCGGGTCGCCGCGCCGCCACCACAAGTGTCAGCCATTCCCCGCAACGGCTGATCGATGCCGACGCCGCCTGCCGACACGGGTCAGCAGGCGGTTCAGACCAGTTTGAGCATCTGTTGGGCTGCGCGTTCGCCTTCGGTAGCGGCATTTTCCCAGTTCTGGGCACCGGCTAGTTCGCAATGGCTGAACGCGATACGCCCAAAGGGTTCGCGCAAAATATCCTTTGGTGCCGGCTTGCCATCCTTGCCAAAGAAAAAACCCGGTGGGGCGACCACATAGGCGTGGCCTTGCCGGTTGGCCACGATGCCGGCGATGTCACGCTTGTCATCGAAACCATATGGCCCGAACATCTTGTTGAACTGGTCGCGCGTCTGCGCCTCGATATCGGCAAAGCTCATCGAGAATAGCTGGAGCCGCGCCTGGGTGCATTGAGCTGGCCAAGGCACACCGTTCAGAAGAAACGGCGTGTACTGGGTCAGCACCACCGGTTTGTTCGGGTCGAGCGGCTGGGTTTCCTTGCCATCGAGAATAAGGTTGCGGCGCAGGCTGGTCCACCAGCCGAGGCCCTCGAACCAGCGGATCGACGCGGCGCCAAGCTTGTCGAGAAATTTCCAGTTCCGCAACGCAACGTTGAGAACGAGCATCGGGGCATGTTGGAACTGGCCCATCGCTTCGCGATAGGCGGGCGAGATATCGTGACAGATGTGCTTGTTGGCGTGCTGCTGCCCGGCGCAGATGACAGTCTTGCCGCGCACAGCGTGAAGCTGTCCATCCTTCAGATAGGTCACGCGCACGGTCGTCGCGCGGTCGGGCTTCCCCTCATGCGCTACCGAGAACACCGTTGCAGACAGGCGCATGCGATAGCGCTGACCAGGTTGGTCAAGCTGATCCCAGTTGACCGTGCTGTATTGGAGCCCATGCAGCGTGTCGTCACCGCTGAGCGCTTCGGGCTTGGCCAATTTGAGGAAGCGCTTGGCTGCAAACGTGTTCCCGCCGGGGAATGTCGCCAAGTAAATGGTGTCGTTCACATCGGCGCCACCATTCTGATAACGCAAAGAGCCGTTGACTCCGGGCATCAGGAAATTGAGCGCCGAATAGGCCGATATGATGTCAGAGCCCTGCCCACACCCCATCGCCGCCACCACCGGATCCAGGTAGGCGCAAACGCCATCGATACAGTCCGCAGGAACCCCGGCAACATTGAGCAGAAATTCACGATAGGTCATCGAATCCAGCCATTTTTCCCAGTCAGCTCGCCGCGGCGGCGTGCGGAACAGTTCCAG
>CAITEF010000167.1 GCA_903891315.1 uncultured Rhodospirillales bacterium
ACACCTGAATCTGCCGCGCGATCTGCTCGCAGCGGCTGCCCGGGCTTTCCAGCGACATCAGCAGGCTCGCCTTCACCTGGGCACGGGCGCGGTTGAGTTCGGCTTCCGTCACCTGGCTCTGCACCTTGGCGAGTTCATCGAGTGTCACCGGGATCAACTCCGCCGCCTCGCTTTCCCCGGTGCCTGCATAGATGCCGAACAGCCCGCCATCGGCGTAAGGCTGCGCGAAGGCGTAGATCGCGTAAACCAGCCCGCGCTTCTCCCGCACTTCCTGGAACAGCCGCGACGACATGCCACCGCCGAGCAAGGTCGAGAGCAGCATCGACGGATAATAGGCCGGATCGCGATAGCCCACCGTGGGGAAGCCCAGCACGATATGGACCTGATCGAGATCGCGGTCCTCGCGGAACTCGCCACCCGCATAGACGCCCGGCTGCGGGCCGGGGGCGGGCTGGTCGGGCAGATCGGCGAAATGGCGCTGGACGAGATCGAGGAAATGCTCGTGCTCCAGATTGCCCGCCGCTGCCACCACGGTGTTGGACGCGGTGTAGTGGCGGCGCATGTAGTTCATCAGCGTGTCGCGCCGCATGCCACGGATCAGATCCTCGGTGCCGAGCACCGGACGGCCCATCGGCTGGCGGGGGAACGAGGTTTCCTGGAAATGGTCGAAGATGATGTCATCCGGCGTGTCATTCGCCTGACCGATCTCCTGCAGGATCACCCCGCGCTCGCGCTCCATCTCATCCGGATCGAAGGTGGAATGCGTCAGGATGTCACCGATGATGTCGGTGCCCAGCGCCATATCCTCTTTCAGAACCTTGACGTAATACGCCGTCTGCTCGCGCGCGGTGTAGGCGTTGATCTGGCCGCCCACATTCTCGATCTCCTCGGCGATCTGGGCTGCATTGCGCCGCTCGGTGCCCTTGAAGGCCATGTGTTCGAGGAAATGCGAGGCCCCGTTCTCGCTCGCCAGTTCGTGGCGGGTGCCGGTGGCGACATAGGCCCCCAGCGAAACGGTTTCCACGCGGTCCATCCGCTCGGTCACCACGGTCAGCCCATTGGGCAGACGGGTGAGGCGAATGGCGTCGGATTGTTCGGTCATGCGGCGTTCCTTGCAACCAATGCGCGAACCTCGGCCTCAATCGTGGCGAGATCGGCGGGAACGCGGGTGTAGCGTTCCTCTCTGTTATATAGGTCGTCCAGATGCGGCGGCAGGAGGGGGCGGATTCCAACCGCCTGCTGCATGGCGTCGGGGAATTTCGCCGGGTGCGCGGTGGCCTCGGCGACCATCGGAATGCCAGGGCGACGATGGGCGCGCGCCGCCTCGATACCGATGATGGTGTGCGGGTCGGCGAGGTAGCCGGAGCTGGCGTAGAGTGCCCGAATGGCGGCCAACGTCTCGTCGTCACCGAGTCGGAAGCCGGTGAACAAGGCGGTGGCGCGCTGCCACGCCTCGTCGCTGACCGGCATTTTCCCAGAGGCGCGGAATTCCGTCATCGTGTTGGCGGTGGCGGCCGCGTTGCGGTCGAGCAGTTCGAACAGCAGGCGCTCGAAATTCGAACTCACCTGAATATCCATCGACGGCGACAGACTCGGTTCCACGCCGTTCACCCGCATGTCGTTGTCCGACAGGAAGCGGGCGAGGATGTCGTTGCGGTTGGAGGCGACGATCAGACGGCCAATCGGCACGCCGATCCGGCGCGCGGCATAGGCGGCAAGGATGTTGCCGAAATTGCCGGTCGGCACGGTGAAATCGATCTCGCGCTCCGGGGCACCAAGAGCCAAAGCGGCGGCGACGTAGTACGGGATCTGGCCGAGGATGCGCGCCCAGTTGATCGAGTTCACCGCCGAGAGCGCCATGTCGCTGCGGAACCCGACATCGGCGAACATCGCCTTCACCAGATCCTGGCAATCATCGAACGTGCCGGCAACGGCGAGGTTCTTCACATTGGCGGCCAGCACGGTGGTCATTTGCCGGCGCTGCACTTCGGAGGTGCGGCCATCGGGGTGCAGAATGCAGATATCCACCCGCTCCCGCCCGGCGCACGCCTCGATGGCCGCCGAGCCGGTGTCACCCGAGGTCGCCCCCACGATGGTCACCCGACGGTCCTCGCGGCTGAGCACATGATCGAACAGGCGGCCCACCAGTTGCAGCGCCATGTCCTTGAAGGCGAGCGTGGGGCCGTGGAAGAGTTCCTGCGTCCAGAGATTGGTGTCGAGCTGAACGAGCGGGACGACGGCCTTGTGGGCGAAGCCGGCATAGGATTCGTGGCAGAGCCGGACCAGCGTGTCCTGATCGATCGAGCCCGCCATGAAGGGCTGCATCACCCGTGCGGCGAGATCGGGATAGGCCATGCCGCGCATCGCGCGCAATTCGTCGGCGGTGAAGGCGGGCCAGGTCTCGGGCACGTAAAGCCCGCCATCCTCGGCG
>CAITEF010000168.1 GCA_903891315.1 uncultured Rhodospirillales bacterium
CGGCACCGTGATCTTGTCCCACTGCGCCTGTGAGCCACGCAGCGCGCCGCTGTCGAGGCTGTCGTGCAGCCAGCGCCACATCGTATCGGTCTTCCAGCGATCGGGTTGCTCGCGCGAGGCGCGGCCGAGCAAGTGGTGCATCGTGTGCGCGGTGACCCAGTTGCTCATGAACACGCTGAAAATGCCGCCGTGATACAGCGCATCGCGATAAAGATCGGCGGCGCCTTCCCACGGAATGATCGCCTTCAGCGACGGCGGGTTCAGGTTGGCAACGAACCACTGGTTCATCGCGAAATAGGAAATGCCGTTGATGCCGATGCGGCCGTTAGACCATTCCTGAACAGCGGCCCATTCGACGCAATCATACATGTCGCGCGTCTCAATCGGCGACCAGACCTCCATGACGCCCGGCGAGCGACCAGCGCCACGGCTGTCGATGCGCAGGCAGATGAACCCGTCCGGCACCCATTTCTCCGGGTCGACCAGCTCCCAGACCTGATATTTGTTCGAGGAATTCGCCAGGATCTCGGGGAAGGATTCGACCATCCGCGACCAGTTGCTCTTATAGCCTTCCTGGAACGAGAGCCCCTTGGCATAAGGCCCGTAGCTGAGGATCACCGGATATTTGCCGGGCTTTTCCGGGCGGAACACGTCAGCCCGCAGGATGATGCCGTCCGGCATCGGGATGGCGACATCGATGTCGATGATCATGCCGTCCTGATGCAGGGTTTTGGGCGTGATGGCGCTGTTGACGCGGTCCATTTTGGTCGTCTCCCGTTCGTCGGCGATCTTTTCATTGGTTTCCCGGAATTCCGTGGGAAACTATCATTTGATCAATAGTGGTCGGGCGAGCGAGGCGACGTCAAGAGGCGGCTTATGACAAATCAGCACTAGGTTTTTTCTGAATGATCGTCGTGGCGATGGGTTCGTAGGGCGGACCAGCGAAGCGCTGTCCGCCTTCTTCGAGTGGGGTGGGCTATGTGGCCGACTGCGCTGCGCTGGTCCGCCCTACGGATCACTGAGGGGCGCTAAATCCCCGCCCCATCATCGAAGCTGTCACTGCGCAGCCGCGCCTGCGTCACGTGGCTTCCGGCTGGCACCGAGTGGGTCAGCCAGACATTGCCGCCGATGGACGAACCACGGCCAATCGTCACGCGGCCGAGCACCGTGGCACCCGAATAGATCACCACATCGTCTTCCACGATCGGATGGCGCGGATAATCCTTCTGCAGCGCGCCGTTCTCGGCGACCTCGAAGCGTTTCGCGCCGAGTGTGACGGCCTGGTATAGCCGCACATTGCGCCCGATAATCGCCGTCTCGCCGATCACGACGCCTGTGCCATGATCGATGAAGAAGCCTTCGTCGATCTGCGCGCCGGGATGAATGTCGATCCCGGTCTCGGAATGCGCGAATTCGGCGATGATGCGGGCGATCATCGTGATCCCCTGGCGATACAGGATATGCGCCAGACGATGCCGGATGATCGCGGAAATCCCGGGGAAGCAGGAGACCAGTTCGTCGATGCTCTTGGCCGACGGGTCGCCCTCATAGGCTGCCTGAATGTCACTTTCCAACACCGCCCGCACGCCGGGCAGATTGGCGGCGAAATGGGTGACGATGTCGTCGGCGCTGCGCACCACGGCAGGTTTCGCAGGCTGGCGACGATGGCGGTTGAGCGCGAGTTCCAACCGGACCTGACGGCGCAATTCGCGCAATCCGGTCTCCAGTGAGGAGGTGACGTAGCTGTCGATGTCGCACTGGTCGAGGCCCGGCGGGCCGAAATGACGCGGGAACAAGGCTGCGACCAGCGCCTCGATCATGTTGCCGATCGCCTGCCTGGACGGCAGTTCCGGCGGAATATCCATATATTCGCGGCCCTGCGAAGCACGGCGCAGGCGACCAAGCTGCTGGACGATCTCGGACACCTCGGTGGTGGTGTCACGCGTCTGGGTCGTGGTGCTGACATTCATCGGCCAAACTCTCCGAAGCAACGACCGTCGATATGGGAAGGCCGCGAGCGGATTACATCATGTCCACCAAGCGACCCTACCCCGCAAATGCTGCGATCGCGCAGCGGGCACGCTCTTCAATCGCGGCCCAGTTGCCCGCCCGCTGTTCAGCGGCGGGTGCGATCCAGGAGCCACCAACAGCGACCACATTCGGCAGTGCCAGATAGTCACGCATATTGGCCTCCGTCACACCGCCGGTCGGGTTGAACCGCATCGCCGGGAACGGCCCGCCAAACGCCTTCAGCGCACCAACCCCGCCGACCTGCTCGGCCGGGAACAGCTTCACCACGCCATAGCCGCGCGACATCGCCGAGATCAGTTCTGATGCGGTGGCGATGCCCGGCACGAACGGCACGCCCAATTCGTTCGCTGCGTCGAGCAACTCCACCGTGGCACCTGGCGAGAACGCGAAAGGCAATTCCAGATCGCGCGCCAATTCCAGATCACGCCGCGCGGTGACGGTGCCGAGACCGACCACGGCGTCCGGCACCTGCTCACGGATGATCCGGGCCGACGGTGCGCCTGCCGCGGTGCGCAACGTGATCTCGAGCGTCTTCACGCCGCCCGCCACCAGCGCACGGGCCAGCGGAATGGCGTGATCAACGCTCTCGATGGTCAGCACGGCGACAAGTTTGGCCGAGGCCAGCAATTCGGCGAGGGGAGAGGCGGTCATACGGTCACTCCGGCAAGTTGGATGTCGGGCATTGCGTTGCGCGGGATGATCGCCCCGCGATGTTGCACCACGGTTCCGGCGAGGCGATGGCCGGTCAAAGCGGCGTCTTTTGGCGAGAGCCCGGATCGGCGGGCGGCCATGTAGGCGGCGGCAAAACTGTCCCCGGCAGCGGTGGTGTCGATCACCCGCTCAACCGGTGGGGCTTGCACAAGATGGCGCGCGCCGCCCTGCAGCACGTGGCAGGCGGGCGTTGCGAGTTTGACGACGCTTTCTGCGACTCCAGCGGCGGCGAGGCGGGCAATCACCGCCTCCGCATCATCCGAGCCGAACAGCAGCGCGTGATCCTCCACACTCGCAAGGACCAGATCCGAGCCTTCGAATGCGGTGGTGTAAACCTCTCGCGCCAGTTCCAAATCCGACCAGCCGCGCGGGCGGAAATTGGTGTCAAACACGATCTGCACACCCTGCTCGCGCGCGGTGGCGAGGCTGGCGAACAACCGCGCGCGGCTCGACGGGTCGAACAGAGAGAGCGTGATGCCAGAGAGGTAGATCATCCCGGCATGACAAAACGCCGCCTCGATCTCGGCGATCTCCGGCAGAGTGAACAACCGCCGCACCGGGGCGGAATCGCGCCAATAGCTGAACGAGCGCTCGCCCCTGGCATCGGTGCGGATCAGATACAGGCCGGGCACCGTGTTGGGCACGCGCGGGATCAATGACGTGCCGATACCTTCCGCCTGCCACGCCGCCAGCATCTCGTCGCTGAACGCATCGGGCCCAAGTGCCGTGATGTAGTGAACATCCACGCCCAACCGGGCGAGATAGAGTGCCGTGTTGAGCGTGTCGCCACCAAAGGCGCGGGTCAGTGTGCTGTCCGGATGTTCCGACAGCTCGATCATGCATTCGCCCATGCAGAGCACCGCGCCCGGTCGGATATCAGCTGGCAAGTTGGGTCTCCAAAGTGCAGTCGAGCAATGCCGGATCGATCTCGCGCTCGATCACCTGGAACATGCTGTCCATGAACGACATCAGATGGTCCGAGGCAGCCACCGCATCCTCCACCCGCCGATCCGCCACCGCCTCGATCATCACCAGATGGCTCTCGACAGTGCTGCGCAGTCCTTCATGCGGGGCCGCCCAATTGTGATAGACCCAGCCGACGCGACGGAAAATCGTGTGCAGCGGGCGCAGCGTGTTCTCGATGAACGGCTCGCCGGTGGCGGCGGCCAAAAGCTGATCGATGCGGCGGTCGAGCCGGTTGAACGCCGAAATATCCATCGACTCACCGCGGTCTCGCAGCATGCGGACGATGTGCAGCAACTGGTTGCGATGCGTGGGCCCTGAGCGTTCGGCCGCCAGTCGCACCACGAAACGTTCCATGTCACGCCGCAGCCCAAGCAATATGCGTTCGCGGGTGAGATCAATCGGCGCGATCCGCAACCCGTGGCGCGGGCGCACCACGATCAACGTATCGGCAGACAGACGACTGACCGCCTGATGGATCGGGGTGCGGCCTAGCTGGATCATCGTCTGCAAATCATTGATCGACAGCGACTGGCCCGGCCTGAGCGTGCAATCGACGATCAATTCTTCAAGGCGATCATAAGCCTGCTCAGCCAAAGGCAGACTGCGGATCGGGGTGGGCTTGCCGTCGGTTTTTGCCACGAATGCTGTCCTGATCTCTTGAATGTCGTCAACACGCACACGGTCAATCCGTCATCGTGAGGGAAGTGTCACGATCCAGGTGTCACAGAGCCGTCTCTACGTCACCTGGATCCTGACGCTTGGCTCAGGATAACGGGCTGGTGAATCCTGGCTCGGTCAACTGTAACCGTGCCATGATGCGCCTTTGAAGAGGCATATTGTGATATTTCACAGCATGCATTACGGTGCCCGGGATCGCAACCACGTGCGGCGAACATGCGTGGGGATCGGGGGAGATGTCGGTGAAAATCACCAAGATTGAGACGTTGCGGACCGAAGAGTTCGCCAATGTGCTTTGGGTGCGGATCCTCACGGATGCCGGCATCATTGGTCTGGGTGAGACGTTCTACGGGGCGGCTTCCGTCGAGAGCCATATCCACGACATCCTCGCCCGCCGCATTCTGGGCAAAGACCCGCTGCGCATCGAGTGGCTCAATCGCGAGATGCTCAACCTGCCCATGGCGCAGGCCTCCACCGGCGTCGAATACCGCGCAGCCTCCGCCATCGACGTCGCGCTGTGGGACATTTTCGGCAAAGTGACCGGTCAGCCGGTGCACACCTTGCTCGGCGGCCTCTGCCGCGACAAGCAGCGCGTCTATAATACGTGTGCGGGCTACGGCTATGTCCGCTCCAACAACATCAAG
>CAITEF010000169.1 GCA_903891315.1 uncultured Rhodospirillales bacterium
CTGAAGCCGCCCTCGACGCGGCCCGCCGCCCGAGCCTGACGCTGACCGACACGTCCGGTCGGGTGATCGCCACCTATGGCGATGTGGTGGGTGAGCCGATGCGGCTGTCCGATCTGCCGGAATGGATGCCGAAAGCCGCCACCTCGGTGGAGGACCGCCGCTTCTGGACGCATCCCGGCATCGATCCGCAAGGCATCGCGCGCGCGATCTATGTCAATCTCCTTCGCGGCAAGGTCTCGCAGGGTGGCTCGACGATCACCCAGCAGGTGGCGAAGAACCTGTTCCTGACCAATGCGCGCACCTTCAAGCGCAAGGTCCAGGAGGTGATGCTGACCCTCTGGCTGGAGCGCTCGTTCAGCAAACAGGAGATCCTCGAAATCTGGCTCAACCGCGTCTATCTCGGCGCGGGCGCCTGGGGGGTGGATGCGGCCGCGCATCTGTATTTCGGCGTCTCGGCGCGCGACCTCAATTTGTGGGAGTCGGCGGTGATTGCGGGCCTGCCTCGCGCGCCATCCCGCTTTTCGCCGCGTTTCGACCCGCAAGCCGCCGCCGCGCGCGGTCGTCAGGTGTTGCAAGCGATGGTGGACAATGGCGTGCTCTCCCAACAAGACGCCAATGTCGCCTCCGCCTCCATCGTCTTCCCGCCGCGTCAGGCCAATGGCGCCGGCTATTTCGGCGATTGGGCGGCAGACCGCGCGCAAGCCGCGGTGCCGGTGGGTCAGGACGCCAGCGTGAAAACCACGCTGGATGGCCGACTTCAAGCAATCGCGGAGGCGAAACTTGCCGCCATTCTTGATGGTCCCGGCGTGGCAGCGAATGTGACGCAAGGGGCGGTGGTTATCCTCGATCCGGCGAGCGGCGCGGTGCGGGCGATGGTCGGTGGACGCGACTACAAATCGAGCCCCTATAACCGCGCCGTGGTCGCCCGCCGCCAGCCGGGATCCTCGTTCAAACTGTTCGTTTGGCTCAATGCGCTCGAACACGGCATGCGCCCGGATGATCTCGTGCAAGACGGCCCGATCAAGGTGGGCAACTGGTCGCCGCGCAATTTCGAGCCGGGCTTTCATGGGCAGGTGACGCTGGAAGAGGGGCTTGCTGAGAGCATGAATACCGTCTCGGTGCGTCTGCTGCTGATGGCCGGCGGGCCGAAAGCGGTGATCGCGGTGGCGAACCGGCTGGGGATCAACGATCCGATCCCGGAGAATGCGACGATTGCGCTCGGCACATCGGATGTCGGGCTGCTTGAGATGGCGACCGCTTACGGCGAAGTGTTCAACGGCGGCATCAAGCTGGTGCCGCGCGCGCTGGACGGCGTGGTCGCCGATGGTCGGCCGGTGGCCCTCCCGGTGCCGGAGACCTGGCGGGTGATCGATCCGTTGGAGAGCAGCCAGATGATCCAGATGTTCAGCGCCGTCGTGGCGCATGGCACCGGCAAGTCTGCTGCGATTCCGGGGCATGTGGTGGCGGGCAAGACCGGAACCACGTCTGATTACAGAGACGCTTGGTTCATCGGTGCGATCGATCCAGGCCAGCCGAGATCGCTGGAGATCGCGGTGTGGTTGGGCAATGACGATGGCCACGTGATGAAAGACATCACCGGCGGGTCGCTCCCCGCGCGGCTGTTCCACGACATCGCGTTGGAGGCGGTTCGGTAGTTTTTTGATCGATGTCTCGGTCCGTCATGGCAATGACGGTCATTGATCAATTGGCCAAAAACCGCGCTGCCGCATCCCCCAAAACCCGCACATTCAACGCCAGGTCCTCATCGGACGTATCCTCCGCCCAATGATGGCTGATCCCGCCGATGGACGGCGTGAACAGCATCGCACTTGGCATCAACCGCGCCAGATATTGCGCGTCATGCCCGGCCCCGCTCGGCATTGCCTGCCACTTCCCCGGTGCGTGCGCCTGCGCCGCCTGCTCCAGACATGCCATCATGTTCGGATCACACAATGCCGGAATCGCCCGGCTCATCTGCGACAGCACCGCCGGACATTTCTCCCGCCTGTTGCTCTCGGCGACCAGACGAAGCAGCGTCTCGTGCATCAACTCCAGCGTCGGCATTTCCAGATCGCGGAACTGGAACAGAATCTCGGCGCGCCCGGGAATGATCGACGGCGCCCCCGGCTCCAGCGCGATCTTGCCCGCCGTCCAGACGCTGCGTGGCCCGCAGATGCGCGGGAATTCCTGATCGATGGCCGCCAGCAGGCGCACCGCCGACAGACCGGCATCGCGGCGTTCGGCCATTGTCGTCCCACCCGCATGATCCTGCTGGCCGGTGAAGACGATGCGATACTGCCAGATCGCCACAATCCCGGTCACCACGCCGACACGCAGGCCCTGGCTCTCCAATTGGGTGCCCTGCTCGATATGCAGTTCGAAAAACCCTTTGTGCCGCCCCTTCTCGATCTGCATGCGCGGCAGACCGGCAAGCCCCGCCTCGGCCAGTGCCTCGCGCAGCATCTGCCCGGTGGTGCGCCCACGGGAGCGGTCGATCTCCTCCTCGGAGAGCATGCCGATGATCGACTTGCTGCCGAGGAACCCACCCTCGAAATGCCCTTCCTCATCGGCAAACGCTGCCACATCCACCGGCAACCCGGCGCGGGCGAGGGCGAGGGCCGCGACCACGCCGAGCGCGCCGTCGAGCCAACCGGCATGGCTCTGCGTCTCGATATGCGAGCCCGCCAGAAGATGAGGCCCCGCCCCGGTATGACGGCCATAGACATTGCCGATCCCGTCGATGGAGGCCTCCAGCCCCAGTTCGCGCATCTTCTCCATCAACCAGCGGCGGCTCTCCATGTCCTCTTTCGAGTAGGTCGGGCGGTGCACGCCGGTCCTGTATGCGCCGATCTTGCGCAGTTCATGCAGGTCGGCGAGGAAGCGGTCGGTGTCGATATGGATTGCCATGACGCGGGGTGGTCCTCCGAGATTCCGGCGAATGATGCCAGTCTGCGCATTTTTCTGAAATCCGCCGATGTTCAGAAAGACGTGGACCCTTGCACGCGCCGCGCCAGTTGGTCGGGCGAAACAACGGATGGCATCGCTGATAAATCAATCTCAGACGCGAAACCGAATTGGGCGCTTCATCTCATTGCTGTCAAGCGATGCTCAGAGATTTTGTCATTTCGATAAATGCAAATCGCAATTTTTCCGGTGGCCGAAATTGTTCAGAGATTTCTGTCATATTAAAATTGTTTCTTATAAAATTTCCTGAATTACAATTTTTGAAGATCCGCATTTCGTTTCGTGCTGCGCAATCTTCGGGGTGGGCAAATGTAATTCAGCCGGGGCGGTGGTCTGAAATTGTCCGATTTCACTTTGTTCGAAACATATCTCTTGTGTTGAATTAAAATTTGGTTAGCATCTCTGCTGAGTGGGAGGATGAGTTATGCGCGTTGCCTATCTTGGATTGGTGTTGTCTGCCGTCGTGCCGAGCATCTCGTTCGCGCAGTGTCCGTTGAATTGCCCGCCGCTTGTCCCGCCACCGGGTCCAATCACGCCGCCCTCAGGGCCGTCTGGCCCGCCGCTCGTTCCGCCAGTGGCGCCCACGCCATCGCCAGCGACGTATGGCTATTCGTTGGGTGATACGATCACCAACCCGCCCTCGTCTTATAATCCGTCC
>CAITEF010000170.1 GCA_903891315.1 uncultured Rhodospirillales bacterium
CGATCAGCGGCGGTGTGACGGTGGCCTTAACGGGTGGCCAAGTTCTTCCCACCTCGCTCGCCTATGGGACGCCGACGGGCGGATCGCTTGGCACCCAAACTCTGACCGTGCTGGGTGGTGTGTTTAATTATGCCGCACTCGGGATTGCCAATATCGGCACGGTGGGGACGCTCACCGGGTTGTCGTTTGTGGTGAATGCCGTTGTTGGCACGGGGATCAGCACCGCCAATCTGGCGATCGAAAACGTTGCCCCAGCGAACGGGTTTTCAGAATCTTTGATCTTTGCGCCCGAACGCAACCTGCTCTCGACCGCGCAGCTGAGCTTCAGTGGATTCGGGAACTCAGGCCCCGCATTGGGCAGTGGCAGCCCCCCCATTTTGGCTGGGGCAGAAAGGGGCGTTACCATCACTTTCGATCCCACTGCCGTTGGCGTTTATACCACCGATGTTACGCTTTCATTGGCGAGCTCCGGGGGCGGGATCGACTACCTTGGCCTAACGGCCCTGACGAATGCCACGCTTTCCATCACGTTCAACGTCACCAGCGGTGTAAGCACTGTTGATGTGCCGGAACCCAGCAGCCTGCTCCTGCTCGGATTTGGCCTCGTGGGGCTGGCAACAGCACGACGCCGGGCAGCCAACTTGGTTCGCGGGCATGTTTCGCGGCCGAACTAGGGCGCGTTGACAAACGGCGTTCCAAAATCGGCGACAGAGTGATTCAAGAATTCCTCTTGGAGGGAGGAAGCCTTGGAGCGCGGGGATTTATCAGACGCCGAGTGGAGCATCATCGGGCCGCTGCTGCCGCCTGAACGCGGGCGCTGAGCGCGGCCTTCGGGTGACAACCGCCGTTTCCTAAACGGAATGCTCTATGTGCTTCGGGTCGGCTGTCCTTGGCGCGACATGCATGAGCGCTACGGAAAATGGAACTCTGTCTATGTCCGGTTCCGGCGCTGGGCTGAGCAAGGCGTCTGGGATGCCATGCTGGAAACCCTTGTAGAGCTTGGCCTCACAGACGACTGGCAGCACATGATCGATTCCACCACCATCCGGGGCCACAGCCAGGCCGCCGGAGCCCGGGGGGGACTCATAAGGAAGGTTTTGGTCGAAGCCACGGCAGCTTTGCGAGCAAAATCCACGCCCGTGCTGACGGTCAAGGACGCCCTCTCGGCTTTATCCTGACCGGCGGGGAGGCGTCTGACTACAAAGTTGTCGATGGGCTGATTCAGCTTCCAATAAAGAACCCGAGGCTGATGCTGGCCGACAAGGGGTATGATAGCGACGACGTTCGTGCCGCCCTGCTCATGAAGGGGATCGTGCCGGTAATCCCGCCAAAATCTAACCGACGAGATCTCATCGCCTGCGACTTCCGGGCCTATAAAGACCCTAACCGGGTCGAGAGAATGTTTAACCGGATCAAGCAGTTCCGCCGTATTGCGACCCGATACGACAAAACAGCTATTCATACATGGGCTTTCTGGCGCTCGCATCCGTCAAGCTGTGGATGCCTGCTTTTGTCAACAGGGCCTAGTGTCGACTGAACCATAAATTCGATCCAACGAATTTCTGGTTCACGACACTAGAGTGATTTATCAGCGTTTTGGTCTTATTTCAGCAATTGGTGATATTGCCGCATCACCTCGAAATTGGTGTTCACCATCTCGGTGGCTTTCTCAGGGCCAGTCCAGTCATCGCCCATGCGGTTGCGCTTCAGCCAGTCCTTGAAATCAGGCGATTCAAGCGTGCGGTGATAGGCGGCGGCCAGCTTTGCATACTCTGCCGGATGCTTGGTCTTGAACCCCAGTGGGGCCACCAGGGTGCGGACCGAGCCGTTCAAGATCGGCATCGTCATGTTGTACGGTTTCAGCGCCTCGTTGATCGGCGGCGCGTCGAACATCGCCACGCGGTGATCGAGGAACACCGCCAATGGCCGGATGAAATCCTTGATCGTCTCAGCCCCTTCGGCCTGCTCGATGGAGAAATCCACCTGCCCGCCCGCCAGCGCCTGCCGCGTCGGTCCGCCGCCATCGAAGGTGACGATGCGCACCGCATCGGCGCTCAGCCCCATCGCCTGCAGCATCACCAGCACGGTGACATGACCGACCGAGCCATACGTGACGCTCACGCTCAGCTTGCCCGGATTGGCGCGGATCGCGTCCATCAACTCACCGACTGTCTTATACGGTCGGTCCTTGTGCACTGCGAGCAGCGTGTAATCCGTCCACTGCGCGTTGATGAACGCAAAATCGCTCATCTTGTATGTGGCACCCGTGACCAAGATATCGACCGCCAGATATGGCGTGGCCGGGGTGACCATCAGCGTGTAGCCGTCATCGGGCTGGGCGAGGAACCAGTTGGTGCCGATCTGCCCGCCCGCACCGGGACGATCAACGACGGTGATCGGTTGGCCGAGTTCCTTGGGCAGATAGGTCGCAAGCCCACGCGCCAGACGGTCCACACTGCCGCCAACATCAAACGGGACCACCAGAGTGATCGGCTTTTTCGGCCAATCCTGCGCCTGCGCTTGGGTGACGCCAAACAGCGCCAGGCATATCGCCAGAATTTTGAACATGCTTCGTTCCTTTATTCTGGCGCGCAGACGCCGTCAGCAATTGCGCGGAACTCTTCGAAGGTGATGTAGAAACGGCCATAGGACGTGGCGACCGCTGCCCGCGACCGCGCCACGATGGCGCTGAACTGTTTCTCGGTGACATCCATCTTCCACTCGGCGAGCAATTCGCGCAGGAACACCGGATCATCTGTCGCGGCCGAGCTACGCTCGCGTCCAAACAGGATCTTGCCGCCGATCACGCCCTGGAACTCGCGCCCGACAATACGCGGATGAATGCCGATGGTGGCCTCGGCCAGATCGGAGCCCTCGAAATGGCCCGCGCCCTCTTCCTTGTTCCAGTTCTCGCCGACAATCGGCTTCCAGGGCGGCAGATCGATGCCATAGGCCTTCTGCACGAACATGCAGAGTTCGTAGAGGCCCTCCAGCTTCACCCCCGTTGAGATGCCATACATTTCGAACAGGGGTGCTGCCTCTTCCAGCGCCACGCAGCCGCCGCGATCACCGATGCCGATCACCGAGCAGTCAATCCAGTTCGCCCCCGCCTCGACAGCCGCCAGCGCATTGGCGGTGGCGACGCCGAGGTCGTTGTGATGCTGGACATAGACATCACAATCCGGCCCCACCGCCCGGCGCACGCGGCGTATGAAGGAGGCGGTCGCCGTCGGCACCGAGTTGCCTCGGCTGTCGACCACATACACACCATCCGCCCCGGCCTCGCGGATCGCGGCAAAGAAGAGTGCGGCGGTGTCAGGCTGCGTGCGCATCGCATCGACGATCCAGGGCACCACCCGCACGCCCTTGGATTTCAGATAGGAAATCCCGGCATGGATGGAGTCGACGATTTCCTGCTTGCTCAGCGAACCGGCAAAATCCGACAGCGTGTCCTCGAACGGCCATTTCAGGATCGGGCTGACCACCTCGCAGCCGAGCGACAAATGCTGGTCGAGCTTGTCCTTCCACCGCTCGCCGCGCAACGGCGGCACGATCCCTGGCCCTTTGGCGACCAGCGGTGTGCGAATGCCGATGCGCCGACACGCCCGCACCAGATCGCGCTCCTCATCGAAGGTCGCGTGGCTCGGCATGGTGATCTCGCCTACCCCGATCTCGTCCAGCCTCCGGATAAGTTCGAGCCGCGTGTTCCAGTTCAACTGGTGGCCGACGCAGTCATCGCCTTCGCTTAGCGTGCAGTCGATGAACTTGATCTGCTCCGGCATGCCAGCACGCGCCGCCAGAGCGTCTTCGTCCCAATAGGAAGGGTTGACCAGCCATGCGCCCGGCTTGTGCCAGGGCCGGGAATTGCTTCTTGATCTCATGTTTTCCCCTTCGGACTCTTGGCGTGATCCGATTGTGCTGCGACTATCAACCCGATAAGAAAGAACGAAAAGAGGGAAACGTTCGCCGATGCCCCAGACCACGACCGAGCGTTTTGCCGACTGCATTCTGGGGGTGAAGTACGACACTCTTCCCGCCGCCGCGATCGAGATCGCCAAACATACCGCACTCGACGGCATCGCCGTCATCCTGGCCGGGGCCGACGAACCGTTGGGTCTTGGACGGATCGTCACCGACTATGTCCGCAGCACCGGCGGCACGGAGGAGAGCACCGTCTTCGCCGGTGGCTTCCGCACCAGCATGGCCAATGCGGCTTTCGTCAACGGCACGCTCGCCCACGCGCTGGATTTCGACAACACGTTCTATCCGCTGAACCACCCCACGTCACCGACCCTGCCCGCCATTCTCGCCATCGCCGAGGCGCGCAACCTCTCGGGGCGCGCCGTGGTGGAAGCCATCGTCACCGCCTTCGAGGTGCAGGGCCGTCTGCGCCTCGCCGCCACCGGGCTTGAGACCGGCAAAGGCTTCCACAAACCCGGCACCACCGGCATTGTCGGTGCGACGGCGGCCTCTGCGAAACTGCTCGGGCTCGACCGCACCCAGCTGCTGATGGCGCTGGGCACGGCGGGCTCGCGCGCCGGGAGCATGTCGATCAACACCGGAACGATGACGAAATCCTCGCATTCCGGCCACGCCGCACGCATGGGCGTGGAATGCGCGATCATGGCCGGGATGGGCTGGACCGCGAACCCCGATCTGTTCGGACCGGGTGGCTTCTTCGACACCTTCTGCGCTGGCATCTCCGAGCCAGAGCGCCTCACCGAGGGCTTCGGCAACCCGTTCCGCATGGTCGACCCGGGCGTTGGCTTCAAGAAATACCCCTCCAACTACTTCACCCATCGCGGCATTGACGCCGTGCTGGCGCTGCGGGCCGAACACAATCTCACGCCGGACCGCGTCGCGCGGATGAAGGTCCGATTCCCCCCCTTCGATTACGTGAACCGGCCCAACCCGGCCACCGGCCTGGATGGCAAGTTCTCGGTGCAATACACTGCGGCCTTGGCCCTGCTCGACGGCAAGATCACCGTCGCCAGCTTCTCCAATGACCGCCGCTTTGCACCCGATATGGTGGATTTGCTGGCTCGCACCGAACTCCAGGTCGATACTTCGATCCCCAAGGATTTCGCGCAGATGTATGTCGAGGTCACCATCACGCTGACCGATGGCACGGTGCTGACCAAGCTGCTGAAAGACCTCTCGGGCTTCCTTGGCTTTCCGCTGACGCGCGATCAGCGGCTTGCCAAATTCTTCGGCTGCACCGAGGGCATTCTCAGCGATTCCGCCGCGCAGGAGGTGTTGTCGCTGGTCGAGAAATTGGAGACGCTGGACAGCGTCGGTCCGATGCTGGACCTGCTGCGCAACCGAAGCGCTGGCGCTTAGGCATGACATTGTCCCGCCCGGTTTTGCGCGTCGGTCCCTGGCACATTGCCGTTGATGTTCCGCATCTGCTGTTCATCCTTGGCGCCGCAGGCTGGGTGGTGTGGTACGGGCTGGACGCGTTGCGGGGCGGGATCACGATTCAGAACCTGTCGTTGATCGCACCATGCGTCGTCTTCGCGCTGGCCTTGGCGCTGGCGATCATCGCGAGCTGCTTTTCGTTCTCGCGCGCCACGCCCGCGCCAAGCCCACGCGCGCCGCTTTCCGGCGATTTCCGTCGCCGCATCATCGGCACCATGGTGCTGTTGACGCTCTATGTCGCCGCAGCCCCCTATGCGGGGTTCGATATCGCGACCTTCATTTATGTGCTGGCCACGCTGGCGTTTCTCGGCGAACGCCGTCCTGTCGTGCTTCTGTTGATCCCGGCAATCTTTTGCGCCGTGGCGATTTACGGATTCGACATCATCCTGCAGACCCCGCTGCCGCTGTTGTTTCAGGTGGATGCACCTTGATCGACCTCCATGCACTCACCTCTGCGCTGCATCTGCTCTCAGCCTCTTGGCAGCCTTGGCTGGTCGTGCTCCCCGGCCTGTTGATCGGGCTGCTGTTCCATGCTGTGCCGGGGCTGACGACCTCCATGGCACTGGCGATCTGCATGCCGTTGATCCCCTATATGGATTTCCTCTCAGCGCTGGTCTTCATGACGGCGATGTACACCGGGGCATTGTTCGGGGTGGCGATCCCGGCGGTGCTTCTCAATGTCCCCGGGTCCGCCTCCGCCGTCGGCACCACATTCGACGGCTTCCCGATGGCGCAGGCCGGGCGGCACAACGAGGCGCTGGGTTTGGCGCTTGCCGCCTCCTGCTTCGGGCAGGCGGTGGCCTATGTGCTGCTGATGTTCCTGGTGCAGCCCATCGCCGATTTCGCCATTCGGCTTGGGCCGCCGGAGATGCTTGTGGTCTCATTCTGGGGGATCACGCTGATCGCCCGGATGCGTGGGCGGAACTTTGCGCGCGGCATGTTTGCAGGGTTGCTCGGTCTGCTGCTCGGCACTGTCGGTCTGTCCGCGCGAGGCGCGCAGCGTGGCACGTTTGGGCTGGATTTGTTGCTCGATGGCATTCCCACCGTCCCCGCCATCATCGGCCTGTTTGCCGCCGCCGAATTGTTCAACCTGGTGCGTGCTGACTACATCGTGGCGGAGGCAGAGCACCGTAAGGTGGACGCCAGACGCATTCTGGCAGGCGTGCGCGAGACGTTTCGTCATCCGCTCACGCTGCTGCGCGGCTCGCTGATTGGGGCGGTGGTTGGCGTGCTGCCGGGCGGGCACGCGATTGCCAATCTGCTCTCCTACACCGAAACCCGCCGCGCCGCCCGCGACAAGTCGATGTTCGGCCACGGCGATCCGCGCGGCATCATCGCGGCTGAAGCGGCGAATGCGAGTTCGGAGGGTGGGTCGATGGCGACGCTTTTGGCACTCGGCATCCCAACCGGCGGGGCGACGGCGGTGATGCTGGTGGCCTTCAGCATGCATGACATCACCGGCGGCCCGCAATTCATGCATGACCACAAGGATCTGGTCTACGCCGTCATCCTGTCCAACCTGGCGCAGGTGGCGATCCTGGCGGTGGTGGGCTTCGGGTTCATCTACGTTGCCAGCACGGTGGTGAAGCTGCGCCTGCGCGCGCTGATCCCGACCGTCTTCGCGCTGGCGGTGATCGGCAGTTTTGCGCTGTCGCAGAACATGGCCGGTCCCGTCACGCTGGTGGTGTTTGCGCTGATCGGCTGGGTGATGCAGCGCTTCGACTACCCGGTTGCCGCCACTGTCGTGGGCCTGCTGCTGGGACGGATGACGGAAGGGGCGCTGTTGCGGACCTGGCAGATCAGCGGCGGCGAGGCGTCGTATTTCCTGGGCCGCCCGATTGCGCTCACGCTGTTCGCCTTGCTCATCGGCTCCATCATTCTCCCGCTGTTTCTCAGAGTGAAACGGGCCTGACTGCGCAGCTTCGCCAATTTGACATTCGTCAATCAAATGGCTTGTGCGTCCCCAAATCCGTCCTAAAATCGCTGCAAAAAGACGCGTTGCGACAACGGGAGCAGCAGCCAAGTCAGATGAAAATCTTCGCGGTCGATACCGGTGGCACCTTCACCGATCTGGCGGGCTTCGACTTCGCGCAGCGTAAGGTCGTCTATTCCAAAAGCCTGACCACCTATGGCGAGCTCACCGAAGGAATCATGTCGGCGGTCAACAAGGCCGGCATGGCGTTGGCGGGTGAGAACCTGTTCAAACATGGCACCACGCTGGTGATCAACGCGCTGTTGCAGCGCTCGGCCAGCGATATTGCGCTGATCACCACGCGCGGATTTCGCGACGTGCTGGAAATGGCGCGCGGCAATCGTCCGTTGCCGTTCGACCTGTTCTACCAACGCTCGACTCCACTGATCCCGCGCGAATTGCGCTTCGAGATCGCCGAGAGGATGGACGGCCAGGGCAACACGCTGACATCACCCGACCGTGACGAAGTCCTCGCATTGGCGCGGCATCTCGACAGCTTAGGGGTGAAGTCGATCGCCGTCGCATTCCTCAACTCCTATCTGGCACCGCGTCATGAGGAGAGGGTAGGGCAATGGCTGCGCGAGGCGTTGCCGGAGACCTTCATCACCTGCAGCACCGAGCTGACGCGCGAGTGGTACGAATACGAACGCACCGCCACGGCGGCGGCGAACGCCTATGTAGGGCCGCAGATGAGCGGCTATGTCCGCCGTCTCGGCGGCAAACTCGCCGAGCAGGATTTCACCGGCCAGTTCTACATGATGGGCTCCAATGGCGGCGTGGTCTCGGCTGAACGCGCACAGCGGGAGCCGGTGATGCTGGTCGAATCCGGCCCGGTTGGCGGCTGCATCGGGGCGGCGGCCTATGCCGCGGGCATCGGGCTGGAGCGGGTTCTGGCGTTCGACATGGGCGGCACAACGGCGAAATGCGCGCTGATCGAGGGTGGGAAGTTCGATGTGAAGCCGGTCTATTATGTCGGCGGCTATGATCACGGCTTTCCGGTGCGCGGTGCTGTCGTCGATATCGTCGAGGTCAGTGCGGGCGGCGGCTCGATCATCTGGCTTGACGAAGCGCAGCGGCTCAATGTCGGCCCGCGCAGTGCGGGGTCCACGCCCGGCCCGGTCTGCTATGGCCGGGGCGGGACGCAGCCCACGGTGACCGACGCCAATGTGGTGCTGGGCCGTCTGTCGCCGGAGAGTTTCCTGGGCGGCGAGTTGCGGCTGGATGTCGCCGCCGCCGAACAGGCCATCCACGCGAGACTGTTGCAGCCGTTCGGTCTTGCCGATGAGAGCGAGATGCTGCGCATGGCGGCGGGCGTGCTGTCGATTGCCACCGTGATCATGGCCGGGTCGATCAAGCGCGTCTCGGTGGAGCGCGGGCGTGATCCGCGCGATTTCGTGCTGTTCGCCTATGGCGGCGGCGGGCCGTTGCATGCCGTCGATCTCGCCCGCGAGTTGCATATCCCAGTGGTGGTGATCCCACCCGAGCCCGGCAATTTCTCCGCCATTGGCATGTTGCTGACCGACGTGCGCCGCGATCTGTCCGAGACGATGTTCCTGCCCTTGACCGAAGCCGCCTTGCCGCAGATCGAGGCCGGATACGCCAAGCTGGAACGGACATTGCGCGCGGATATGGTGCTTGAGGTGGGTGCCGAGACGGTGACGACCTCGCGGCAGGCGGAGATGCGCTATCGCGGTCAGGTGCATTCGCTGCTGGTGCCTTACCCCGACCAGCCCGATCTGGCGGCGTTGCGGCAGGAATTCGAGACGCTTTACCTCACCCGCTACGGCCATGTGGACGCCAGCAACCCGGTCGAGATCGTGGGGCTGCGGGTTGCCGCAAGCTGCGAGATTGGCAAGCCTGATCTGGAAGGTCTGTGGCAGCCGCCCGAGGCTGGGGTCGAGCCCTCGGTGCGTGAGCGGATGGTGTATTTCACCCAGGCGGCAAAACGCCTGCCGACTTGCGTCTATCACCGCCGCGAATTGGCCCCAGGCTTTGCCCGCCCCGGCCCAGCGCTGATTGAGGAATACGGCTCAACCACGCTGGTGGGACCGCTGGACCGCTTCAGCGTCGGCCATCTTGGCGAAATCCGGATCGAGATCGGCTGATGCCCAACGACGCCCCATTCCCTTTGGCGCTGCCGCAAGGCCTCGATTTGATCACGCTGGAGATCATCCGCCACGCGTTGCAGGCGATCCCGGATGAGATCGAAAGCGACATCTCTCGCACCGCCTATTCGCCGCTGATCTACGAATACAAGGATTTCGCCGTCGGCCTGCTGGACATCGAGGGACGGCTGATCGCGCATTCGCGCGGTGGCATTCCGATCTTCATGGCCAATGTGCTGGGCCTCGCCGTGCTGGACGGCATGCGCTGCTACACGATGGACGAGTTCCATCCGGGCGATGTGTTCATCAGCAATTGGTCGGAGACTTTCGGCCAGCATCTGAACAATGTCACGATGTACACACCGGTGTTCTATGACGGCGCGATGGTGGGCTTCATGGCGGTGCTGACGCACTGGATGGATGTCGGCGGTCGTTATGTCGGCTCCTCCGCCTCCAACGACACCACCGATATCTGGCAGGAAGGCATCCAGTTTCGCAGCGTGAAGATCCGCGCGAAGGGCGAACCGGTGCGCGAGATGTACCGGATGGTCGAGGTCAACACGCGCTTCCCCGAGATGGTGCTCGGCGACCTCGCAGCCCAGCTTGCCGCCTGCCTGAAGGGGCGCGGGCTGTATGACGAGTTGCTCGCTCGCCACGGGCTCGACATCGTCACCAAGGCCACCCACACGATCTGGCAGCAATCCGCCACCGCAGCGGCGGCGGCCGTGCGCAGCATTCCGGACGGCACGTACCATGCCGCCTCATTCCTCGACAATGACGGCGTCGATATGGAAAAGCGCGTGATTATCGACCTCACCGTGACCATCAAGGGCGACGCGTTCATCGTCGATTTCAGCAACATCTCCGATCAGGTGCGCGGGCCGTTCAACGCGGGCAAGTTCGGCGGGGGGATCTCGGCGGCGCGGCTGGCGTTCAAGTATCTGACCACGCCGAATGAGACCACCAATGAGGGCAGTTTCGCGCCGTTGCAGGTGATTCTGCCCGAAGGCAAGTTCCTCAGCGCCAAGCCCGGAGCACCGCTCGCCCGCTACAGCTCGGCACTGCCGACGGTTATCGACACCATCATCAAGGCCATGGCGCCCGCCGTGCCGGAGCGCGTTGCCGCCGCCCATCACGGACAGGCGGGCTCGCACCGCTTCCAAGGCAGACGGCCAGACGGGCGGCTGTTCAGCAATCTCGACACCGCGCATGGCGGCTGGGGCGCCTCGCGCGGGCGGGACGGGGCTGGGCCGTTCAAGACGCTCTCGCACGGCGACACGCGCGATGTGCCGGTGGAGTTGCAGGAAGCGCAATATCCGATGCGCATCGACAAGATCGGATTCCTGACCGATTCCGGCGGTGCCGGGACATTTCGTGGCGGGCTGGGGTTGGAGAAGCGTTACACGGTGCTGGCGCCGTGCAAGCTCACCGTCACCTTCGTGCGCCATGATTGCCCGGCTTGGGGATTGCTCGGCGGAGAGTCGGGGGCTGCCGCCTATGTTGTGATCCATCGCGGCAGCGAGACATTCGGGCCGTTGCTGAAAGTCTCCGATATCGAGCTTTCCGAAGGTGATCGCGTGCTGATCGTCACCGGTGGTGGCGGCGGTTATGGCGAGCCGCAG
>CAITEF010000171.1 GCA_903891315.1 uncultured Rhodospirillales bacterium
CCGCAGCCGCGCTTGTCGCGGATCTCCATCGTCATCGCGCGCGAGACGACGTCGCGCGAGGCGAGGTCCTTGGCGGAGGGCGCATAGCGCTCCATGAAGCGCTCGCCGGCCGAGTTGACGAGATAGCCGCCTTCGCCGCGCGAGCCTTCGGTGATGAGGCAGCCCGCGCCGTAGATGCCGGTGGGGTGGAACTGCACGAATTCCATGTCCTGCGTCGGCAGACCGGCGCGCAGCACCATGCCGTTGCCGTCGCCGGTGCAGGTGTGTGCCGAGGTGCAGGACAAGAAGGCGCGGCCATAGCCGCCAGTGGCGAGCACGACGGTCTGTGCGCGGAAGCGGTGCATCGAGCCGTCTTCCAAGCACCAGGCCATCACACCACGGCAGACGCCTTCTTCGTCCATGATCAGGTCAAGGGCGAAATACTCGACGAAGAATTCGCAATCATGCTTCAGGCTCTGCTGATAGAGCGTGTGCAGGATGGCATGGCCGGTGCGGTCGGCAGCAGCACAGGCGCGCATCGCCGGCGTCTTACCGTATTCCTGCATGTGGCCGCCGAACGGGCGCTGATAGATGCGACCGTCCTCGGTGCGGGAGAACGGAACGCCGTAATGTTCCAGTTCGTAAACCGCCGGGATTGCTTCACGGCACATATATTCGATGGCGTCCTGGTCGCCGAGCCAGTCCGAGCCCTTCACGGTGTCGTACATGTGCCAGCGCCAGTCGTCCTCGCCCATATTGCCGAGTGCTGCACCGATGCCGCCTTGGGCGGCGACGGTGTGGGAGCGGGTCGGGAAGACCTTGGTGATGCACGCGGTCTTCAGACCGGCGGCACCCATACCGAAAGTGGCGCGCAGACCGGCTCCACCCGCACCGACGACGATCACGTCGTAGGTGTGATCGACAATGTTGTAGGCGCCCGTGGAAGGCTTGCTGATCGCATTCATGAGGATCGTCCGTTCTTCAGGTTCAGCCGACGACCGCGAGCTTCAGAACAGCCAGGAGTCCCGCGACGCAGAACAATCCCAGCACGCCCCGCATCGCCAAAATCGCGACCATTCGCTTCTTTTCGCCGTGAATATAGTCCGTCATCACGCTGCCCAGGCCCATCATTAGATGCTGAAACGTCAGCCAGACCAAAGCGAGCATGAACGTCGCATTGAGCGGATGCGCCGCCCAAGCGGCAACCGTCGACCGGGGGGCGCCGACCATCGAGAGGATCGAGTAGATAAACCAGAGTGTGAGCGGGATCAGCGCCATGGCGGCGACGCGTTCGGCGAACCAATGCTCGGTGGTCGTGCTGGATTTCGCCGAGCCAAGGCCGCGAACAGCGCCCAGGCCGGAGCGCATGATCGTCTGCGTGACGGGTTTGTTCATGGTCGTGATCCTCAGAGCGCCAGGAAGCCAAGCAGCACTGTCAACGCCGTCAGCGACGCGACGGAGATCAGCAGGAAGCGGCCCGAGGCATGGACCTGCGAGATCTCGAACCCATAGCCCGCGTCCCAGGCCAGATGACGGATGCCATTGCAGAAATGATACCACAGCGCCGCCGTCCAGGCGATCAGCGCCAGTTTGCCGAACCAGGAATGCAGCAGGGCCGAGACCAGCGCGAAAGCGTCATCGGACGTGGCTGCAGCAACCAGCCACCAGACCAGCAGCATGGTGCCGAACATCAGCGCCACGCCAGTGATGCGGTGGAAGATCGACAGGCCTGAGGTGAGCTGCGGTTTGTAAATCTGCAGATGCGGAGACAATGGGCGTCGGACGGTGCGTCCGTCGCTGGTGCGCGCAACAAACAGCGCCTCACGTACGTCGGTCATCCGATGCGGCTCCTCATCCAAAAGCTGCCACGTGATTACGCCCGCGTTGGGCAAGCGTCAACGCAGGTGCAGCATGCAGAGTGACGCTAAATTGTGTCAGTCTGCCATGACATGGGCGGAGATCTCATTGAACGGATTGGTTAATCCACCACACCAACTCGACCAAAAACAAATCCCCGGCCTTTCGACCGGGGATTTTCAGACTTCGACATTGACTTGAAAATCAGGCCGCTTGCTTTGCCATCAGCCCCATTTCGATCATCGTCTCGGCGATCTGCACTGCGTTCAACGCCGCACCTTTGCGCAGATTGTCCGACACGCACCAGAACGTGAGACCGTGCGGCACCGTGGGGTCGATGCGCAGACGGCTGATGAAAGTAGCGTCCTCGCCAGCGCATTCAATCGGCGTGATGTAACCACCATCCTCGCGACGGTCGATCACCGTCACCCCCGGGGCCTCACGCAGCACTTCGCGTGCGGCAGCCAACGTGACGGGGTTGTGGAATTCCACGTTCACCGCCTCGGAATGGCCGATGAACACCGGCACGCGCACGCAGGTGGCGACCAGCGCGATGTCGGGGTCGAGGATCTTCTTGGTCTCGACCACCATCTTCCACTCTTCCTTCGTCGACCCGTCTTCCATGAACTTGTCGATGTGGGGGATGCAGTTGAAGGCAATCGGCTTGGTGAAGATTTCCTGGGTGCCAGGATCGTTCACGAAGCTGGCCTTGGTCTGGTTGTAAAGCTCGTCCATGCCTTCCTTGCCCGCGCCGGAGACCGACTGGTAGGTGGCGACGACGACGCGCTTGATGTTGAAGCGATCATGCAGCGGCTTGAGGGCCACCAGCATCTGAATGGTCGAGCAATTCGGGTTGGCGACGATGCCGCGCGGGATCTTGCGCAGGGCATGGGCGTTCACTTCCGGCACCACCAGCGGAACATCGTGGTCCATGCGGAACTGGCTGGTGTTGTCGATCACCAGACAACCAGCCGCGGCAGCGCGCGGGGCGTGGATGGCGGAGATCGAGGCGCCCGGCGAGAACAGGCCGATATCGGCCTTGGAGAAATCGAACGTCTCCAGATTCTGCACCTTGAGCACACGCTTGTCGCCGAACGAGATCTCCTGCCCGACCGAGCGGGCGGAGGCGAGCGCGTAGATTTCGGTGATCGGGAATTTGCGCTCGACCAGGGTTTTGATCATCTCGCGCCCAACCGCACCGGTGGCACCGACAACCGCAACCCGATAGCCCATCGCACAAACTCCTGTCCTCGACCGCCCCAATCGACGGCCAATCTCAATCCGATACTCACCGCAATGCACAATAACAAGCACGCAGACCGAAGGGCAGCGTTGCCGTAGGCTGGACGCCATTGCGGAGCCCCCCACGCAAGCGGTCGACACGAAATCCCGGGCAAAATATGAGGAGAATTTCGACTTAGAGATGTCTTCTGAGTATCCATTAAATATCTATTAATTAGAATTTTATAAGACACCAGCACGTAACCTCACGAAAAGATTATCATCCGATTTTTTATTATCTTTTTTAAGACTTTTCTGTGAGCTAGAGGACGATGACCAACGAAGGATTTCTACGTGTCCGAGTCATCCGAGCAACCCCTTCCGATCTCCAGCACGCGCACCGGCAGTCTTGCCACGGCGTCGCCTGCGACAGTGCGACAGGCGCGCGAAGAAGCACGTCATTGGCTCGCATTGGCGGAGCGCATCGGTCAGCAGGTTGACCTGGACGCAACGGCGTTCGAGGCCGGCGCATTCCAGCGGCGGCGCGGCGTGCCGACGGCGGGCAATCTGTTGGCACTGGCACTGATGCATGGTCCTGGCCAACTCTCGCTGCCCCGCGTGGTGGAGCACGCGCAGATGTTCGGCATCGCCAATCTGTCTGAACAGGCGCTGCTGCGTCGCCTGGTGCATGCGACCAGCTGGCTTGAGATCGTGGCCGAGCAATTGCTCATCGAACAATTGCTCGCGCGCTCCAGCGTGGGGCTGCGGACCGACATCTCTGAATTCAAGGTGGCGCTGCGCCCGTATGAGTCATGGCGCCGGGCCGCCCGCACGGCGCGGCATTTCATCGACGATCTGATGCCGTGGCCGGCAAATGCGTTCAACGAGCAGCAGGCACATTGGCTGATGTGCGTGCGCTGGACCTTCGTCGCCTCTTCCATGCGACAGGGCCAATCGATGCCGGGCTGCTCGAC